>CAXNGF010000161.1:0-5148 GCA_964201905.1 Limnohabitans sp.
TGAGTACGCTTGGAATTAGCCCATGAAAGCCAGTCAATTTTTAATTTCCACCCTCAAAGAAGCGCCTGCAGACGCCGAGGTGGTTAGCCATCAACTCATGATGCGTGCCGGCATGATCAAACGTCTGGGGGCCGGCATTTACAACTACATGCCCATGGGCCTGCGCGTCATTCGCAAAGTGGAGGCCATCGTGCGCGAAGAAATGAACCGCGCTGGCGCCATTGAAATGACCATGCCTGTGGTTCAACCAGCCGAGTTGTGGCAAGAGACCGGCCGATTTGAAAAAATGGGCCCTGAACTATTGCGCATCAAGGACCGCCATGGCCGTGACTTTGTGGTGCAGCCCACCAGCGAAGAAGTGATCACGGATGTAGCACGCCAAGAACTGCGAAGCTACAAGCAACTGCCCAAAAATTTCTACCAAATTCAAACTAAATTTCGTGATGAGCGTCGTCCTCGCTTTGGTTTGATGCGCGGCCGTGAGTTCATCATGAAAGACGCTTACAGCTTTGACCGCGACCAAGTCTCAGCCAAACAAAGCTACAAAATCATGGCCGATGCGTATCGCAAAATCTTTGATCGCTTTGGCTTGAGCTACCGAGCTGTAGCGGCCGACAGCGGCGCCATTGGCGGCGATTTGAGCGAAGAGTTCCAAGTGATTGCAACTACCGGCGAAGACGCCATCGTGTACTGCCCTCAAAGCGATTACGCGGCCAACATGGAAAAAGCAGAAGCTTTGGCACCCGCACATTCACGTTCTGCTGCATCCAAGCCCCAAACCCTCACACCCACACCCGGCAAAAGCACCTGCGAAGATGTGGCGGCTTTGTTGGGCGTCCCTTTGTCGTCCACTGTGAAATCCTTGGTCTTGGCCACAGATGAAACAGACGAACAAGGGAACATCAAATTCTCCAAGGTTTGGTTGTTGTTAATTCGAGGCGATCACGACATGAACGAAGTCAAAGTGGGCAAACTGCCTGGCTTGAATTCGGGTTTCCGCTTTGCCACCTTGACAGAAATCGACGAGCACTTTGGCTGCAAGCCAGGCTACTTGGGCCCTCTGAATTTGAAGAAGCCTTTGAACGTGGTGGCCGACCGCGAAGTTGCCGTCATGGCCGATTGGATTTGCGGCGCCAACCAGCCTGACTATCACATCACGGGTGTGAATTGGGGGCGTGATGTGCCAGAACCCATAATGGTGGCCGACTTGCGCAATGTGGTGGCGGGCGATATGTCACCCGATGGCCAAGGTGCTTTAGCCATTGAGCGCGGCATTGAAGTGGGCCATGTGTTTTATTTGGGTACCAAGTACAGCCAAGCGATGAACGCCACGTTTTTGGACGAAAACGGCAAACCTCAGTTCTTGGAAATGGGCTGCTACGGCATTGGCATCACACGCTTGCCAGCCGCAGCCATTGAGCAAAATCACGATGTCAAAGGCATCATTTGGCCCGATGCCATTGCGCCTTTCACTGTGGTCATTTGCCCCATTGGCGCCGATCGAAGCCCCGATGTCAAAGTTGCATCAGAAAAGCTTTATGCCGACCTCATGGCCGCTGGTGTCGATGTGTTGCTAGACGATCGTGGCGAGCGCCCTGGTGCGATGTTTGCCGATTGGGAACTCATCGGCGTGCCGCACCGCGTGACCTTGGGCGACCGTGGTCTGAAAGAAGGCAAGGTGGAGTACCAACACCGACGCGACGAAGCGGCCACAGCTGTGGCGCTTGCAGACATTGCGGCCTTTGTTTTAAGCAAAGTGGCTCAGGCTTCTTGAAAGACACGCGCATGAATTTGCATCGACGCAAATTTTTGCGCCAAGCATTGAAGGGAGGTGCCCCTGGGTTTGCTTTACCAAGCCTCGTTGCACCCTTTTTGATGCTGATTCAGTCGTGCATTCAGCCCGCTTGGGCCGGCAATCAAGTCGAAGAGGCACTCTCTGATTCTGTTCGAACGGCCCTCAGTCAGGCCGTGTCGCAAAGTGGTCCGCCTGTGCCAGTTCTCAACAGCGAGATTGAGAAAAAGCAGTTCAATGAATGGATGGTCAAAGCTTCGCATCGCTTGAACCAATGGATGAAACATCCAGACGATCGTTCTGAATTTTTGCACACGGTTTGGTATGAGGCTAGACGAGCCGGCTTGTCTTTGTCATTGGTGTTGGGCTTGATTGAGGTGGAAAGTGCCTTCAGAAAATATGCCATCTCAAGCGCAGGTGCTAGGGGCTTTATGCAGGTCATGCCCTTTTGGACGCGAAGCATTGGCGATGGCAACGAAAGCACTTTGTTTCATACACAAACCCAACTTCGCTTTGGTTGCATCATTTTGCGCCACATGATGGAGCGAGAAAGCGGCGACCTTTTTTATGCGCTTGGCCGTTACAACGGCAGCCGTGGGCAGTCTGCTTATCCTCAAGCTGTCTTGGCCGCGCAAAAAAAATGGCTTCAGTCGGTGGACTGAAACCATTGTTTGCTTCAAGCATTCATTTAGATGCTGAAGCTCACACTGCTTGAGTGATTACTCTTTGGGCGTGGAGCCCAGCACTTGAATCAATTCACCCGATTCGTACATTTCCATCATGATGTCGGAGCCACCTACAAATTCGCCCTTGACGTACAACTGAGGAATGGTGGGCCAGTTGCTGTATTCCTTGATGCCATTGCGAATTTCAGCATCGTCCAACACATTGACTGTTTTAACGGCTTTGGGATCGACGCCGCAAGCCTTCAAAATTTGAATTGCACGGCCAGAGAAGCCGCACATAGGGAAGCTGGCGCTGCCCTTCATGAAAAGCAGTACTTCGTTTTGTTTAACCAAATCATCGATGCGTGCTTGGGTATCGCTCATGGGAAATCCTCGTTATCTTTCAATGGGGTGATTATTTCATGTTAGCGGGGTATTTGCAGACAAGGGTCTATTTTTGGCCGCCAGAGCAACGTTCCATGCCCGCCAAGTCTAATTTGGACTGGACATGCTTGAATCCGGCCTGCTCAAGCAGGCCCCTGACCGCTGCCGCCTGACGCCAGCCGTGTTCTATGAGCAGCCAGCCACCTATTTCCAAGTGATTTGGCGCGTTTTGAACGATGTTTCGGATATCTTCAAGGCCATCGGAGCCACTTACCAGCGCTTGAAGGGGTTCGTGGGAAAGTTGAGCCAAGTGGGGGTCATGGTCTTCAATGTAGGGTGGATTGGTCACCAGCACATTGAATAGACCTTGGACTTGAGAGAGCCAGTGGCTTTGCTGAAAGCTGACATTCAGCGCCAGTGTTTGGGCATTTTGCGAGGCAAGGCTTAACGCCTCTGCGCTGTTGTCTACGGCCAGCACTTCGGCATTTGACTGCTGAGATTTGAGTGCCAAAGCAATAGCGCCACTTCCTGTGCCTAAATCAAGGTATCTGGGGTGCGCTAAGCAGTGGCCGCATGCCAAAGCCCATTCCACCAGCACCTCGGTGTCAGGTCTGGGGTCAAGCACTCGCTTGTCGATGGCCAAGGTGAGCCCAAAAAACTCTTTTTGTCCCACGATATAAGCCACGGGTTCATGTTGCAGTCGGCGCTGTGCCAGTGTTTCAAAGGCTGCCATGTGTTCAGGCAATACCTCATCGGTATCGTGGGCCAACAGCCATGCGCGGTCGTGCAGCGATCTGCCTGCGGCATGCAAGAACAGAATTTGGGTTTCCAGCCGCGGCAGTCCCAACACCTGGCCACGCATTAAACATTGAGACACGTTCATGATGGCAGGCTTGACTCCAAATCAGCCAGTTGTTCGGCTTGCCTGGCATGCTGAAGGGCTTGTGTTACTTCTTCCAAATCACCTTCCATGATGAAACTCAGCTTGTACAAGGTGAGGTTGATGCGGTGATCTGTGAGGCGTCCTTGCGGAAAGTTGTAGGTGCGAATTCGATCTGACCGGTCGCCACTGCCAATGAGCCCTTTGCGCAGAGCCGCATCTTTGGCGGCGCGCTCGCTGCGATCTTTTTCTTGAATGCGTGCCGATAAAACCTGCATGGCTTTGGCTTTGTTGCGGTGTTGGCTGCGATCGTCTTGGCACTCCGCCACAATGCCCGTGGGAATGTGGGTGATACGCACAGCAGAGTCTGTTTTGTTGATGTGCTGACCACCCGCTCCGCTGGCGCGGTAGGTGTCAATTCGGAGGTCGGCAGGGTTGATGGTGACGGCTTGGGCCTCATCGGGCTCTGCCAAAACCGCTACCGTGCAAGCGCTGGTGTGAATACGGCCTTGTGTTTCGGTGGTCGGTACGCGTTGGACGCGGTGCCCACCCGATTCAAAGCGCATGGTGCCAAACACGTTGTCACCCTCGATGCGAATCACCACCTCTTTGTAGCCACCCAGCTCGCTGGCAGACTCCGACATGATTTCAGCACGCCAACCTTTGCGCTCGAAAAACTTGGTGTACATGCGAAGCAAGTCGCCTGCAAAAAGCGCTGACTCGTCGCCGCCTGTCCCTGCACGAATTTCCAAAAAAGCAGGCCGCGCATCGTCGGGATCTTTGGGCAGCAGCATGCGTTGCAACTCAACTTCCAACTCGCTCATTTCCAAGGATGCACTTTGAATTTCTTCATTGGCCATGCCTTTCATATCAGGATCTTCACTGCTGGTTTCTAGCATGGCATGTGCAGCTGCTAAATCGCTTTCCCGCTCCAAATAGCGCGAATAACGTTTGGTCAAAGCGCTCACCTCAGCATGCTCACGAGACAGTTTTAAAAACTGATTCATGTCGGCCATGATGTCTTCGCGCGACAGCAAAAAGTCCAGTTCTTCTAGACGCTGTGCATACCGCTCAAGCTGGTGACGTAAAAAGGCTTTCATGAATCTTTGCGAGAAATTTAAAGGGGCATTGAGTCCATCTCAATGCGGCGCAGGCTTGGACGCTGGCCGCTAGCGTTCTTTGCGCAAGAAAAGACGTTGAACGGCGTGTGTGGCTTGGGCCACGTGTTCGGGATCGGCTTCTCTCAGTTCTGCCATAGCGCCGTGCAGCATCTTTTGGGTCAAACCGCGTGAAAGTGCTTCCAGCACTTTTTCTGGATCGTCACCCTTTGCCAACATTGTGCGGGCACGGGCCATTTCCACTTCGCGCCATTCATCGGCCTGGGCATTGAGCTGCTGAATGAGGGGCACGCTGCCGCGCTGAAGCAT
>CAXNGF010000162.1:0-5129 GCA_964201905.1 Limnohabitans sp.
CCCGAGTTGCACATTCGCTCGCACGCCAAGGCCAAGTACGAGTCTGTGGCGCTGGTCATGGCCAGTGCACAGCGCTTGGGGCTTAACAAGCTGGGCATCGTGGGCTCTGAGCAGTTTGTGAATTGATCGATTGAATAATTAATTTATGAGCGAAACGTTTCCACGCCTTTTGGGGGATGTGGGCGGTACCAATGCCCGGCTAGGCTGGCAAGCAACACAAAGCAGTGGTGTTCAGCATGTGCAGGTCTTGCCTTGCGCCGACTATCCCTCTTTGGAAGTGGCCATTCAAACTTATTTGCAGCAACAGAATTTGCCTGCGCCGCGGGCTTGTGCACTGGGCATTGCCAACCCCATCACGGGCGACACCATTCGCATGACCAACCACCATTGGACCTTTTCAATTTCTGAAATGGCGCGCAATTTAGGTTTGCTCAAGTTGAATGTCATCAATGACTTCACGGCTTTGGCTTTGGCCATCCCTTCTATTTCACCAGCCCAGTTGGTTCAAGTGGGTGGTCAACACGCGCTGGACTTTGCCCCTAAGGCCATCATTGGTGCTGGCACAGGTCTGGGTGTCTCTGGTTTGTTTCCTGTCAAAGCCGGCCGCGATCAGTGGGTGGCCATTGCAGGCGAAGGGGGCCACGCTTCTCTGGCGGCACACAATGAAACTGAATACCGCGTCATTGAATTGATCCGACAGCGCTATGGGCATGTGTCTGCAGAGCGCGTGTTGTCAGGCCAGGGCTTGGTGGACTTGTATTTGGCTTTGCGACAGCTTCAACAGCATGAACCCATCGATGTAGCAAGTGCCGCCGATATTACCCATTGGGCCTTGAAAAACAAAGACCCCTTGGCTTTGCAAAGTCTGGACATGTTTGCCGGTTTTTTAGGCTCAGTCGCGGGCGATTTGGCGCTCACCTTGGGCGCCTTGGGTGGGGTTTATTTGGGCGGCGGCGTGGTGCCGCGTTGGTTGGGTTGGTTTGAGACTTCGGTCTTTAGAGAACGCTTTGAAGCCAAGGGCCGGTTTCGCGATTACCTCAAAGACATTCCAGTGTATGTGATCAATGCGGCCGAGTCGCCTGCTTTATTGGGTGCTTCTAGATCTTTGAACTGAGGGGCCCGCATCATCAACCTAGCCCCTTTCTTCATGGCCATGTTCTTGCGCAAAACTATGTCCTTGATCGGAATCTTTGCAAGTGTCTTTCTTCACTTGAATGCGGCTGCCCAAGTATTACCGCAACCCGATTCCGGAAGCATCGAGAGAATGGCCCACTTTGCTTCTCAGCATGTGGATGCTCGGCATGTGGATATTTGGCGGCCTCCTAATTTTGAAGCCCTCAAAGCCGCAGGACAGCGCTTCAATGTGATCTACATGCACGACGGCCAAATGCTGTTTGATGCGCAAACCACTTGGAACAAACAGGCTTGGTTGGTTGACAAAACAATCACTCGCTTGATGCAGTCAGGACAAATTGCACCGACCTTGGTGGTGGGTGTTTGGAACAATGGCAAGTACCGGCACAGCGAGTACTTTCCTCAAAAGCACTTGCAGCACCTGTCGCCTGGCCCACGCCAGTTGCTATTAGAGAACGCTTTGCAAAACAAGCCACAAGCGGATGCCTATCTGCGTTTTTTGGTGGAAGAACTCAAGCCCGCCATCGACCAAAGCTACCCAACCCTCAAAGGCCCAACCAATACAGTGATCATGGGCTCAAGCATGGGTGGCCTTATTTCTATTTATGCCATGAACGAATATCCGCACATTTTTGGTGGTGCCGCAGGGCTCTCCACACACTGGATCGGCGGCTACGAAGCCAATTCGCACATTCCATTGGCTGCCTATGTTTACCTGCGTGATCACTTGGCACCACCCCAAGGTCACAAAATTTACCAAGACCACGGCACTACAGAGCTAGACGCGCTGTATGCGCCGTATCAAAACTTTGTCAATCAAATCATTCGCGACAAGGGCTACAAAGACCAAGGCGTGCAGGCCAATTTCATGACACGTGTCTTTGAAGGCACAGGACACAATGAAAAAGCGTGGGCCGCGCGACTTGACATACCGGTTTTGTTTTTATTGGGTCAATGACAATGGCAGCTATTTGCCTTGCTTGGGCGGTGGCTTGGACGGATGCTAGGCAATGAACACAACGGAAATTTACCTGATAGCCATGGGCATCGTGTTTACAGTGCCCTACCTGATTTGGCGGCTGGGGCGTACTGAGCTTGTGGCACCTTTGGTTGTGGTCCAAATCATCACCGGCATCTTGTTAGGCCCAGGGGTGTTAGGTCAATTTTCCCCAGAATATTACCAATTTGTGTTCAACCCAACGGTCGTTCAGTCCTTGAACGGCGTGGCTTGGTGGGCGGTGATGTTGTTCGTTTTCATTGCTGGCATTGAGCTCGATTTAAGCCAAGCATGGGCCTCCAAAAAAGAGAGTTCCCTGACCGCTGGCTTGGCTTTGTTGGTGCCCTTGATCTTTGGCGCCGCTGCAGCAAGCTTCATCAACTCGGGCCTTATGGGCACAGGTTGGATGGGCGCATTAGGCAAAGACTGGCAGTTCACCATGGGGGTGGCCATGTCTTGCGCAGTGACTGCATTGCCCATTCTCATTTTGCTGATGGAAAAGCTTGAGATTTTGCGGCAACCCTTGGGCCAAAGAATTCTGCGTTATGCCAGCTTGGACGACATTGCCATTTGGGGCGTGTTGGCTTTGATTTTGTTGGACTGGGAGCGCTTGGGCAAACAGATCTTTTTCTTGTCCGCATTTGGGGTCTTGAGCATGGGGTTGCGCCGCCTGATGCAAGCCATCCCTCCTGCAGACCGTTGGTATGTGGCCTTGATTTGGCTCATTGTTTGTGCATTGGGGGCCGACTGGTCAGGCTTGCACTTCATGGTGGGCGCATTTTTGGCGGGAGTGGTGATTGACGCCGATTGGTTTGAACAAGCGCAAATGGACATGCTGCGCCACCATGTGCTCTTGGTCATGATGCCAGTGTTTTTTTTAAGCACCGGGCTGAAGACCAACTGGGCCATGGGCAGCACGGTGGTTTTGATGGCAGCGGCATTGTTGCTACTGGCTTCTGTGACCGGTAAGCTGCTGGGGGTTCGACTGGCAGGCAAGCTTTTGGGGTGGCCTGCTGGCGAGGCCTCGATCATTGGTTGGTTGCTTCAAACCAAAGCCTTGATCATGATCATATTCGCCAACATTTTGCTAGACAAACAAATCATTTCATCGGCCACCTTCACAGCGCTGCTGCTGATGGCTGTTGCCAGCACGATGCTCACCACGCCGGTGGTGGGCCCCATGCTTCAACGAATGAAAAATTAATCAGCGTACTTGCCGCTTGCATCAACAGCAATTTTGATTTTTTGGATTTCTGCAGCTACAAACTTTTTGTGCTCTGCAGGCTCAACGCGCTTGTCAGTGACGACCAAAGCGCCCAAGCCTTCTTGCTTCTTAATGAACTCAGGATCTTTCAAAGCTTTTTTCATGGCTTCATTCAAAGCCGTGGTGATGGCAGCGGGTGTGCCCTTGGGTGCATAAAGACCATGCCAAATGGTGAGGTCAAAACCTTTCAAGCCCATTTCTTGCAAGGACGGATAGTACTTCAACAATTTGTGATCCGACAAAGGTTTGGCAGTGGTCACTGCAAAAGCTTTGACACGGCCTGACTCAATTTGTGCTGTGGTGTTGGTGGTTTGATCGCACATCACATCGACTTGACCGCCTACCAAGGCGTTCATGGCAGGTGCAGTGCCGCCAAATGGAATGGTGGTCATGGCTTCTTTAGATTGCACCTGCGCTTGCCACAACATACCGCAAATGTGCGAAGCAGAACCCAAGCCTGCGTGGGCAATGTTCAAACTTCCTGCGTTAGCACGAATGTAGTTTTCGAAGTCACGGTAGGTGTTGGCAGGCAGTTGCGGCTTGCCAATGAGGGTCATGGGCACATCGTTGACCATGCCCAAGTACTCAAAGTCTTCTAGGGGTTTGTAAGAAAGTTTACGGTACAGGGCTGGGGTAGCAGCCATGCCAATATGGAACAACAACAATGTATGACCATCTGGGTTGGCGCGTGCCACCTTGCTAGCGCCAATGGTGCCACCTGCACCGGCCACGTTTTCCACCACGAAATTGCCGCCGGGCAAAGTCTTGGCCATGGCAACGCCAAGATCACGAGCAACTTTATCGGTAGGGCCGCCTGCAGCGAAGGGAACCACGATGGAAATAGGCTTAGTGCCCGGGAAGTTTTGAGCGTGCGCTACCAAGGCTAAGGCTGAAGCAGCAAGGACCAACAAACGTTTCATCTTTATCTCCTAAATTAGACACTTAAGTGTAGCGTCTAAGAACGCCAGGAAGATTCAGCGCACGAACCAACACCTCATTATTTAGGGGGATGCAAAGCCTCAATTGCACCCATTTTGTGCAAAGTCAAACATTTATTGATAACTGCGCGCGTCTTCAATCACTTTGCCATCGTTGGCCAAAGTGCCGGGCGCAACCAAGTGCACATCGCTGCGCAACTTGGTGATGTCGCGAATGGCCTCGGCAATTTGCATCTTTAACTCCGCTTCTGCGCCGCTGCCCGCTGTGGTTTCCACATGCAAAGCCATGCTGTCATTGGCCATCTCGCCTTGAACAACGAGCCGTGCACGCAATGCAGACGGAAAGCGCTTGACCACCTCGGCCACTTGCCCAGGATGCACAAACATGCCGCGTACTTTGGTGGTTTGATCGGCACGGCCCATCCAGCCTTTGATGCGTTGATGGGTTCGACCTGTGGGGCAATGGCCGCTCAAAATAGCCGACAAGTCACCGGTGCCAAACCGTATCAAGGGATAGTCCGGGTTCAAACTGGTGATGACCAACTCACCCACTTCGCCTTCGGGCACAGGGTCTCCCGTGCCGGGCCTCACAATTTCAACGATCACACCTTCGTCGAGAACCAGCCCTTGGCGTGCGCTGGTTTCATAGGCAATGAGGCCTACGTCTGCCGTGGCATAACACTGATAAGCATTGACGCCGCGTTCAGTCATCCAGTCACGCAAGCTTGGCGGAAAGGCTTCGCCAGAGACCAAGGCTTTTTTAAGGAAAGGCAAGGGCACGCCCATTTCAGCCGCT
>CAXNGF010000163.1:0-5122 GCA_964201905.1 Limnohabitans sp.
GTGATACATCGACACCCAGATCTTCAGGCTTGAAGATGTCGAGTTGTTTTTTCTTGGCCTTCATGATGTTGGGCAAGGTCACGTAGCGCGGTTCATTCAAGCGCAAGTCTGTGGTAATCACGGCGGGCATGTTGATTGTCAAAATTTCCAAACCACCATCGATCTCGCGGGTGACCTGGGCTTTGCCGTCTACCACTTCTACTTTGGAAGCAAAGGTAGCTTGCGGCAAGTCAGCCAATGCGGCCAGCATTTGGCCCGTTTGGTTGCAATCATCGTCAATGGCTTGCTTGCCCAAGATGATCAAGCCGGGTTGCTCTTTGTCAACCAAGGCTTTGAGCAATTTGGCCACGGCCAAGGGCTGCAACTCTTCTGGGGTTTCAACCAAGATGGCGCGGTCAGCACCAATGGCCATGGCGGTGCGCAAAGTTTCTTGACATTGCGTGACACCGCATGAAACAGCGATAACTTCAGTGGCAAAGCCCTTTTCTTTCAAACGCACTGCTTCTTCGACAGCAATTTCGTCAAAGGGGTTCATGCTCATTTTGACGTTGGCGATATCAACGCCAGTGCCGTCCGATTTGACGCGCACCTTCACGTTGTAGTCAACAACCCGCTTCACGGGCACAAGAATTTTCATTGCCAAATCTCCAAGAAAAATACAGGCTGATGATTGTCAGATTCAATCGTTTTGACGGGTGTCTTTTTTTGATTGACGTTAACGTAAACGTCAATTGTGCACCAAGTGTTGATTTTCTCAAGCCTTGAGGCCAAAAAGCACGATCGTTCGTATTTTATATCACCTTGATTCAACAACAATCAGGCAAAACCTCGGGAATTCACCGACCAATCGGTTAGCTAATTCACATTACCATGTGAGACGCAGGGTTTATTCATCTCCCTTCTGCAATACTCAGCCTATCTGCATTTTTCATTCACTGACCGGAGCACCTCCATGAAGAAGTCACTTTTATCAGCCGCCCTACTGGCAACTCTCGCTTGGACAAGTACCGCACAAGCCCAGACAGTTCTCACTGTGTCCAGCTGGTTGCCACCCACTCATACCGCCTCTATGGCCCAAAAAGAATGGTGCGACTTGTTAGAGAACAACACCAAAGGTCGCATCAAATGCAATATCTTGCCGCGTGGTGTTTCGCCCGCACCTGGTACCTATGACGCAGTCAAAAATGGCCTTGCCGATTTGTCATACACCGTACACGGCTACACCCCAGGTCGATTTGTGCACACTCAAATGACCGAACTGCCATTTTTGGGTAACAGCGCAGAAACAATTTCAGTGGCGCTCAGCCGCGTTTCGAGTAAACACCCAGAATTTGCAGCCGAACACCAAGGCGTGAAAGTCATTTCCCTGTTCTCTCACGGCCCGGGCATGGTTTTCAACGTCAAGCGCCCCATTACCAAGGTCGAAGATCTGGCTGGCCTCAAGTTCCGCGTTGGCGGCGGCATGGTCAATGACATGTCCAAAGCTTTAAACATGAATGTCACTTTAAAGCCCGCGCCAGACTCTTATGAATTACTCTCTTCCGGCGTCATGGACGGCACACTCTTTCCAGCCGAGTCAACCGAATCATTTAGGATCGACAAAATCATCAAGCACGCCACTACTTTTCCAGGCGGCATGTACAACACCAGCTTTGTGTTCATGATGAACCAAGCTAAATACGAAAAACTCTCTGCCGAAGACAAAAAAGCTGTTGATGCAATCTCTGGTGAAACTGCTGCGCGCATTTTTGGTCGTGGTTGGGACAAGGTCGATCGCCGTGCTTTTGCTTTGATGCAAGTGAACAATGTGTTGGTAACCAAAGCAGATGCCAGTTTTGTGGCTGACGTGAAGGCCAGAACTGCGCCTTTAGAGCAAAACTGGATTGTTGCCTCAAAGGCAAAAGGCTTGAAAGACCCCGCCAAAGTTTTGGCTGAGTTCCGCGGAGAAATCGCCAAGCTCGAAAAATAATTGAAGTCAAACGCTTCGCAGCGTTTGTCATTCAGATGAAAGCGGTACCTGTCAAAATGAGAGGTACCGTTTTTTATGATGTATCGGAATTCCTCTTGTGAATAAATTTCTCGACAAACTCTGCAGCCTCATTTCTGGTTTGGCGCTTTTTGCCATCATGGTGCTGACATTTTTTGATGTCAGTGGCCGCAAATTTTTGTCGCATTCCATCACTGGCTCTTTGGAGTTAACGGAATTGCTAATGGTGGTTGTCATCTTTGGCGCGCTGCCCTTGGTGTCCCGCAAAGGCGAGCATGTGGTGTTTGATTCACTCGACAGCTTTTGGCCTACTGGCTTTGTCAAGTTTCAAAAAAGCTTGGTCAATTTTTTATGCAGCATGGCTTTGCTTGCATTGGGCTGGCTCATGATTTCCACAGGCATAGACTTCGCCTCTTTTGGTGAAACTACGGCACAGCTTAAGATCTCCAAAGCGCCCTTCATCATGGGCATGGGCTTTATGTGCGCCCTTGCAGGTATCGTGCATTTAATTTTGGTCTTCCAGCCACTGGCCCCCCATGAGGAATCAGAAGGAGGCGTTTTGTGACCGAAGCTCTGGTTGGATTTCTTGCCATTTTTAGCTTAGCCTTGTTGCGCATGCCGCTGGCCTTTTCAATGGGCATCGTGGGCATCGTGGGCATTGGACTCACACGTGGCTGGATGCCAGCACTCGCAAGCACCGCGCAAGTGGTGCAAGAAACAGGCTTTGCCTACACACTGTCTGTCATTCCCTTGTTCATTTTGATGGGCAACTTTGTGGCCCGAGCTGGTTTGGCGCATGAACTTTTCCACGCCGCCTACACCTTCATTGGCCATCGCCGCGGTGGGTTGGCACATGCCACCATTGCTGCCTGTGCAGGTTTTGGCGCAATTTGCGGCTCTTCTATTGCAACTGCAGCCACGATGAGCAAGGTGGCTTATCCCTCCATGAAAAAATTGGGCTACAGCGATGCCTTGTCGACAGGCGTGATTGCTGCTGGAGGCACGCTGGGTATCATGATTCCGCCTTCCACCATCATGGTCATTTACGGCATCGTGACCGAAACCCACATTGGGAAATTGTTTGCAGCGGGCGTCTTTCCGGGCATCTTGACGGCCATCTTGCTCATGCTGGCTGTCGTCATCATGACTTCACGCGATCCCGAACACGCACCTGCCGGTGAAAAATTCACTTGGGCGCAACGCATGGAAGCATTGCGCGGCATCTGGGGAGTTTTGCTGTTGGTCATTGTGGTTTTGGGCGGCATCTATGGAGGCATCTTCACAGCCACGGAAGGTGCTGGCATGGGCGCTGCAGGTGCGTTCTTGTTTGCCTGGGCGCGCAAAGCCTTGACATGGCGCTCACTGATTGACATTTTGGTCGAGTCTGCTCGAACCACTGGCATGTTATTCACCCTGTTAATTGCAGCCACAATTTTTGCCAACTTTGTGAACTTCACAACCATGCCAAGTGACCTCAAAGAATGGATCACCCATTTGGGCCTTTCGCCTGTCATGGTGGTCGGCGCCATGATGGTGATTTATATCATCTTGGGTACGGTCATGGAGGAACTCACCATGGTCTTGCTCACCATTCCGCTGTTTTTCCCCATCGTGGTTCAACTGGGATTTGACCCAGTCTGGTTTGGCGTACTCATTGTCATGGTCATTCAAATCGGTTTGATTTCACCGCCGGTTGGCATGAACTTGTTTGTGCTTAATACCTTGTTACCAAAGGTTGGCCTGGGCACCATTTTCCGCGGGTGCTGGCCGTTTGTCGGCATGCAAATTATCACACTGGGCATCTTGCTTCTGTTCCCATCACTGAGCTTGTACCTCCCCTCTTTGATGACATCCTAGGAACAACACTTTCACATCAACTTACGAAAGCCTTCGCCATGCTAGATCCACAAGCGCAAGCATTGATGCAACTCATGATTGA
This sequence comes from Limnohabitans sp., assembly GCA_964201905.1. Classification (GTDB taxonomy): domain Bacteria; phylum Pseudomonadota; class Gammaproteobacteria; order Burkholderiales; family Burkholderiaceae_C; genus Limnohabitans_A. Next base: position 3,927 of record CAXNGF010000163.1, read on the forward strand.
CAAAGGTGTGCCACCTGTCAACACCATGACCCCTGTTGAGGCACGTGCCGCCTACCGATCGAGACGCACCTTTACCCAACCTGATGCACCAGAGGTTTTGAGGATTGAAGACAAAGTGGTCGTGCACCAAGGCGCCAATGTACCTGTGAGGGTTTATCACCCACATGCTTCAAAAACGAATCAGTCACTGCCTGCCTTGGTCTATGTGCACGGCGGAGGTTGGACTGTTGGTGACTTAGACACCCATGACGTGTTGTGCAGAAGTTTATGCCTTCAAGCTGAAGTGGTGGTGGTGTCCGTTGACTATCGCATGGGACCGGAGCAAAAATTTCCCGCGGCCTACGATGACACCGTGGCAGCCTTTCACTGGACTGTTCAACACGCCCATGAATTAGGCATCGATGCCAATCGCATCGCCGTCGGCGGCGATAGTGCAGGTGGCAATTTATCGGCAGCTGCCTGTTTGGGTTTGCGAGGTCAAGCCGTTCAACCTGCGTTTCAATTGCTCATCTACCCTGCCACCATCATGTGGCCCGATACCGCTTCCTTTCACGCTAACGGCACAGGCTACATGCTCACCAAAGAGTCTATAGCCTACTACACCGAAAACTATTTACGCAACCGCGAAGACGCCAAAGATTGGCGAGCCTCGCCTCAGCTGGCCGAAAGTCATGCAGGTCTTCCTCCCGCTTTGATTGTGACTGCGGGTTTCGATCCTTTGCGAGATGAAGGTTTGATGTATGCCGACGCACTGTCCAAGGCGGGCGTGCCGGCTCAATACATTTGTTTTGAACGCCAAATACACGGCTTTATCACCATGGGCCGCGTCATGCAAGAGGCCAATACAGCCGTCAGTTTGTGCGCATCGGTACTGAAGACCAACTTGTACCGATAAATACTGTGCGGTGATTAAATGCTGCGCTACATAGCAGCGTTGAAGTGGCGTTGAAGTTTCCTGTTTAGGAAAAACTTCGGGTATGAACCACCCGTTGAGGGTATGGAATTTCAATGCTCTTTTCTTGCAGCAATTGCAATATTCGAATGTTAATTTCGGACTTCAAAGTCAGCAAGCCCGCTTGTTGTTCATCGACCCAATAATGGGCTCCAAACTCCAAACCATCAGCGCCAAAATTGGTGAGCGTGACAAATGGCAAAGGATCTTTCAAGACTTTGTTTTGTGCCTCGCAGGCCTGCAT
>CAXNGF010000164.1:0-5115 GCA_964201905.1 Limnohabitans sp.
GGCATGATTGCTGGCTACAACGGCGAGCCCTTGGCCATGACCAACCCCACATTGATTTTGAAGAGCCGCATGACCATTGAGGGCTTCATTGTGAGTGAGCACATGGAAGTCTGGCCCGAAGCTTTGGCCGAACTAGCCGAACTCATTGCCAGCGGCAAGTTCAATCCTCGTCAAACCATTGCGCAAGGCTTGGTATCTGCACCTGAGGCTTTCATTGGCTTGCTCAAAGGTCAAAACTTTGGCAAGCAGGTGGTCAAGTTGATTTAAATCTAACTGCCATTAAAAAAGGAAATACCATGAGCCAACTGATTTTTCATCACTATCCAACATCGCCTTTTGCAGAAAAAATTCGTCTTATTTTTGGCTACAAACAGTTGGCTTGGCAAAGCGTGATCATTCCAAGGATTATGCCTAAGCCTGACCTTACGGCACTCACGGGCGGCTATCGACGTACGCCTGTTTTGCAAATTGGCGCAGACATTTATTGCGATACCGCCTTAATTGCAGATGTGATTGAAAAGACTGCACCTGCGCCCAGCTTGTATCCGTCATCTGTCAATGGGGTTTCTAGAATTGTGGCGCAGTGGGCTGACAGTCAAGTTTTCTCTGCTGCCATGGCCTACAACTTTCAGCCAGCGGGCATAGCCGATGTCTTTGCAGGGGTGCCAGAGCAAGATATACAAGCGTTTGTGGCAGACCGCGCTGCGATGCGAGGCGGTGCCCCGCGCATGGCTATTGGAGAGGCTACAAGCACGTACAAAAGCCAGTTGCGCCGGTTGTCTGACATGCTGACTGAGCATCACTATTTGATGGGCGATGCACCCTGCATTGCCGATTTTTCTGCTTACCATCCCATCTGGTTTACCTTAGAGCGCGCACCCAGTTTGTCAGGTATTTTGGATGCGATGCCTTTACTAAAGGATTGGATGACTCGCATGAAAGCCATCGGTCATGGCGCCCATGAAAAGATGTCATCAGCGCAAGCCTTACAAGTTGCACACCAATCGACACCCATTGATGTGACTCAAATGCCCTTTGTCAATGAGCATGGCATCGATCTAGGTTCAGAAGTTACCATCACCGCTGACAATTTTGGGCTTGAGCCCACGCAAGGCATCTGGGTGGCTGCTCCCAAAACACGACTCACATTGCAACGTGAAGATGACCGCACTGGCAAAGTCCATGTTCATTTTCCACGCAATGGATTTATTTTAAAGAAGGTCAAATCATGATTCGCAATTTTGAGAATAAAACGGCTGTTCTGACTGGTGGAGGTTCTGGTTTTGGTTTGGAATGTGCACGCATTGCAGCCAGACTCCAAATGAATGTGGTTTTGGTTGATGTCCAACAAGACGCCCTCGACAAAGCCGAAGCTGAAATCAAAGCCCTGGGTGTCAAAGTATTGGCCAAGCGCGTTGATGTTTCAGATGCTGGTCAAATGGAGGCTTTGGCCAAAGACGTTGAAACACATTTTGGTGCTCCCCATTTTGTGTTTAACAATGCTGGCGTAGGCTCAGGCGGTTTGATATGGGAAAACTCTGTGGCCGATTGGCAGTGGGTTTTGGGTGTCAATGTATGGGGCGTTGTACATGGCGTTCGCTTGTTCACGCCCATGATGTTGGATGCTGCAAAAAAAGACCCTCATTACGAAGGTCACATCGTCAATACAGCCAGCATGGCGGGTTTGCTCACTGCTCCCAACATGGGCGTCTACAACGTCAGCAAACACGCTGTGGTGGCTTTGACCGAAACCTTGTACCAAGATTTGAAATTGGTCTCCGATCAGGTCAGTGCCAGTGTTTTGTGTCCTTACTTTGTGCCCACTGGCATTAGCCAGAGCCACCGCAACCGGCCCGCCGATTTGCCCCACCAAAAAGCCACAAAAAGCCAATTGATTGGCCAGGCAATGAGCAACAAAGCTGTCAGCAGTGGCAAGGTTTCTGCGTCTCAAATGGCTGAAATGGTGTTTGAGGCCGTTGCCAACGACCAGTTCTACATCTACAGCCATCCCCAGGCACTGGGCAATGTCCAAACTCGCATGGAAGCCATTGTTGAACAGCAAAATCCGCCCAACCCATTTGCGGCCCGCCCCGATATTGGTGAAAAACTCAAGGCAGAGTTGCGAGCTTAAAAACCCACCATCTGAGTGTGGCAAACTCGTCGGCTTAAGTGAAGAACTCAATAGAAATAGCCTTCGAGATGCAGAAAATATTGGGCCAACTGGCCACTGAAATTAAAATTCGTCCTGAGCAGGTTCAGGCAACTGTAAGTTTGCTGGATGGCGGTGCCACCGTGCCCTTCATTGCGCGTTACCGCAAAGAAGTCACAGGCGGCTTAGACGACATTCAATTGCGTGAACTTGAATACCGTTTGGGCTATTTGCGAGAAATGGCAGATCGTCGTTCTACCATCCTCAAAAGCATTGCAGATCAAGGCAATCTCACACCCGATTTGCAGTTGGCCATTGATCAAGCTGCAACCAAGCAAGACTTGGAAGACTTGTATTTGCCCTTCAAGCCCAAGCGCAGAACCAAGGGCATGATTGCCAAAGAGGCTGGCATTGAGCCGTTAGCAGATGCCTTATGGGCCAATCCCTCGCTCAATCCACAAGAAGAAGCTCAAGCTTTTTTGAAAGCTGCTGATGCCATTGAAGGCGCTGACTTTTCCAGTGTGGGTGCTGTGCTAGACGGCGTGCGAGATATTTTGTCGGAGCGCTGGGCAGAAGACGCATCTCTCATACAGGCCTTGCGCGAGTGGCTCTGGAAAGAGGGCTTGTTCACCAGTCAACTGGCTTCTGGTAAAGATGAAAATCAGGCTGAAGTAGCCAAGTTCAGAGATTATTTTGATTACAGCGAGCCCATTGGTCGTGTGCCGTCACACCGTGCACTGGCTGTATTTAGAGGCCGTGCATTGGCTTTTTTGGATGCCAAGCTTTCATTGCCTGAAGCAGAAGCGGCAAGTGGCCCTGCCGTGCCTTTAAGCGCAACTGCCCTGGCCCAAGCAGCAAGTGCTTTGGCCGAAGGCCGAATAGCTTTGCACCTCAAATGGACTCACAGTGCCAGATCTTCAGATGATCTCATTCGCAAAACAGTGATTTGGACTTGGCGCGTCAAACTGAGTTTGTCTATAGAACGCGACCTCTTTTCGCGATTGCGCGAAGATGCAGAGAAGGTAGCCATCAAAGTCTTTGCAGACAATTTGCGTGATTTATTGCTAGCAGCACCGGCAGGCCCCCGCGTTGTTTTAGGACTAGATCCAGGCATTCGAACAGGTGTCAAAGTGGCAGTGGTAGATGCAACTGGCAAATTGGTAGAAACTGCCACTGTTTATCCTCACGAGCCAAGGCGTGACTGGGAAGGGTCTTTGCATCTATTGTTCAAGTTGAGTCAAAAACATGGCGTTAATTTGATCGCCATTGGCAATGGCACAGCCAGCAGAGAGACAGACAAGTTGGCGGCTGACCTCATCAAACAACTCACTTCCTCTGGTGATCCCGAAATTCAGAAAGTGGTGGTGAGCGAAGCGGGTGCATCTGTTTACTCTGCAAGCGAATTTGCCAGCCAAGAGATGCCCAATGTCGACGTCAGCTTGCGCGGTGCCGCAAGTATTGCTCGGCGCTTACAAGATCCTTTGGCCGAGCTTGTCAAAATTGATCCTAAATCTATCGGCGTGGGTCAGTACCAACACGACGTCAATCAATCAGAATTGGCGCGCACCTTAGATGCTGTGGTGGAAGATTGCGTTAATTCTGTGGGTGTCGATCTGAACACAGCCAGCGTGCCCTTGTTGTCGCGCGTATCTGGTTTGTCGGGTGGTGTGGCTAAATCTGTGGTGCGTTGGCGCGAGACCAATGGTGCTTTCAAGAGTCGTCAAGATTTATTGAAAGTGACAGGGCTTGGCGCTAAAACTTTTGAGCAAAGCGCTGGTTTCCTGCGCATCCGAGGTGGCGAAAACCCCCTCGATATGACGGGCGTGCATCCTGAAACTTATCCTGTGGTGGAGGCCATCATGGCCAATGTAGCGCAGCCTGTCGAGAACGTCATGGGACGCTCCGACATGCTCAAAACATTGCGCCCTGAATTGTTTGCCAACGAGAAGTTTGGTGTCATTACCGTCAAAGATATTTTGCTTGAACTTGAAAAACCTGGCCGCGATCCCCGTCCTGATTTCAAGGTGGCCCGATTCAACGATGGCGTCGATGACATCCGTGACTTAAAGGAAGGCATGATCCTAGAAGGTACTGTGAGCAACGTAGCCGCTTTTGGTGCCTTTGTAGATTTGGGTGTTCACCAAGACGGCTTGGTTCACGTCAGTCAGCTTAGCAACAAATTTGTGACCGATGCTCGCGAAGTGGTTAAAACGGGCGACATCGTCAAAGTCAAAGTGACTGAAGTCGATGTTGCTCGCAAACGCATTGGCCTGACCATGAAGCTCAACGATGCCGCGCCCGGCAATGCACAACGCAGCCGAGAAAATCGTTTTGAAGGTGCTCCTCGTCAAGGGCAACACGCGCATCGCACTCAAGGCCCTGCGCAATCGCTTAACCCAGGCCAAAACGCCATGGCTTCTGCGTTTGCCAAACTCCAAAACAAGGCTTGAGGTGTGAAAGCACTTTGCATTTACGCGGGACCACTGGCTAAGCAGCATCTGTCTCAACATGGTTTGGGTTCCGCTGACATTGGCGTCATACCCGCCGCCGCAGGGGGGCCTAAAGGCTTAATCCTAGGACCCCTCGATCGTTTCATATTCAACGAATGGCTACCGACCAGTCAGCAACCGGTGGATTTGGTAGGCGCGTCCATTGGTGCATGGCGCATGGCCACGGCTTGCATGCCAAACAGCCAAGCAGGACTTCTGAGACTTGAAAAAGATTACATTCACCAGCATTACGCTTTGAAGCCTGGTGAAAAATTTCCAAGCGCTCAACAAGTCAGCGATTCTTTTAGAGAGAACTTGGATGTGTTTTATGGTGGATGCATTGAGTCTTTGCTAACGCATCCACGCTATCGACTTCATGTGCTCACATCTCGCGGCAAAGGCTTGCTCAAGCGAGAACACGCTGTGCTCAGTCCGCTTGGTTATGGCGCTGCATTTTTAAGCAATGTCATGTATCGG
>CAXNGF010000165.1:0-5082 GCA_964201905.1 Limnohabitans sp.
AAATCAATGTGGGGTTGGTCATGGCCAAGGGCTCGCCGTTGTAGCCAGCAATCATGCCGCACACAGCAATGCGCGCAAAATCATTGGCACGCAACATGACGGCATCTAACACCATACCGCCAACATTTTCAAAATGACCATCAATGCCATTGGGGCATGCATCGCGCAAGGCTTTAGACAAGGCGATGTAATCATTGTGCGCTTTGTAATCAATACAAGCATCAAAGCCCAATTCGTTGACGACGTAATCGCATTAGGCCTTGCCACCGGCAATGCCCACCACCTTAAAACCACGTGCCTTGGCCAAGGCTCCGAATGCACTGCCTACGGCACCGCTGGCAGCACTGACAGTCACAGTGGCTCCTGGTTTGGCTTGAATGATTTTGTTCAGTCCATACCAAGCTGTAACACCAGGCATGCCCACTGCGCCAAGGTAATGACTCATAGAAATTTTTTCAGCGTTGACATGCTTGAGTGCGCCTGGGGCGTTTGCGTTGATCACGCTGTATGCTTGCCAGCCGCCCATGCATTGGACAGTTTGACCCACCGTGAACTTTGCATTTTTGCTATCGACCACCTCACCCACAGTGCCGCCAATCATGGGTTCGCCCAAAGGCTGAGGTTGAGCATAATTTTTACCTGCATTCATGCGGCCGCGCATGTAGGGGTCGAGGCTGAGGTAATGGTGTTTAACCAAGACTTGCCCCTCTTGCAATTCAGGCGTTTCTGCCGTGATCATTTTGAAGTTGGAACTTGTGACTTCAGCTTCTGGGCGGTTGTCTAACACGATGGCGTGATTGGTAGGCATGTTTGTCTCTTTTTAATCAGTTGAAATGGGAGATGTGACGGAGGGTGCTCGCTTCACATACTTGAAAGTGCCTGTGGCGTGAGCGCACAATTTTCCGGCTGGGTCATAGACCTTGCCATCTGTAAAAGCCATGGTTTTGGTTCTGTGCAGCAAAAGCCCTTTGGCCACCAAGTGTTCGCCATCGTTGGCTTTGGCAGGTCGCATGAAACTTGTCTTCATCTCAATGGTGACCACACCCATGTCTTGTTCAATACTTCGTGCGGCGGTGGCCATCACAACATCAAGAAGCGTCATCACAGCACCGCCATGGGTAATGTCAAACGAGTTGAGATGCTCAGAACGAGGCCTGTAATGCAACTCAGAGCTGCCGTTTTCAAACTTCTCAAGCGTGAAGCCGAGGTTGGCCACAAACGGAATTTGGACGCCAAATGGAATGCTCATGCAGAACCTTACCCGCCAATGATGGCGCTGACGCCGCCGTCAACGGCCAACCATTGTCCTGTGATGTGTTTGCCGGCATCGCTGGCATACAGCAAGGTGAGTCCCTTGAGGTCTTCATCGTCACCCAAGCGCAAAAGAGGCGCATGGCTGGCCATGTTCTCTGCACCCAATTTTTCGAGCAAGCCATAGGTCATTTTGCTGGGAAAGAAGCCAGGACAAATGGCGTTGACGGTAATGCCGTATTTGCCCCACTCACCAGCCAAGGCTTTGGTGAAGTTCACTACGGCGCCCTTGGACGTGTTGTAAGCAATGGTTTGCATCTCGGGCGGGTTACCTGCCAATCCAGCTATGGAGGCGACGTTCAAAATTCGGCCATGACGGTTGGGAATCATGGACAGGTTGGCCACTTCTTGAGCCAAAATGAAATAACCCCGAACATTCAAATTCATGACTTTGTCCCAAGCTGATACCGGGTGAACTTCGGCTGCGGCACCCCAAGATGCTCCGGCGTTGTTCAGCAAGATGTCAATGCGGCCTAGTTTTTGAACTGCTTCGCGGGCCAAGCTCCGAATGTCTTCTTCTTGCCCACAATCGGCTGCAATGTAATCGGCCTCAATGCCAGCAGCTTTGAGTTCGGCCACAGCCTCTTCTAAATCAGAAGCCTTGCGCGAACTCAACATCAATCGAGCTCCGGCTTCACCCAGTGCATGAGCCATTTGAAGTCCAAGGCCCCTTGAGCCACCTGTAACCAGAGCAGTTTGCCCTGTTAAGTCGAATAGTTGTTTGACAGTACGAGTCATGTTCAATCCTTTGTAAAAATTAAATCCAAAAATCCATGCATTGCCGTTGCGACACAACGGCTTTCATGAAGGGTTTGATCGCTATGTGATCAGGGTGATTTTGATACGCAAGCAATGCGGCTTCGTCTTTGAAAATTGAATTCAAAATGACATCGCAACTGCAATCGAGGCCATCTGTTTTCAATCCTACTTCAAACAACTCAATGCCTGGTACCAAGTGAGCACAAGACATGAGCACTTCACGTGCTTTCAACATATTCTGCAACTTTGAGTGGCCATCTGCTTCCTCTTTCAAAGTCCACATCACAATGTGGCGCAATCCATTTTTCAAAGAAGATGAAGTTTGTTCAGTCATCAAAAGGCCTCCTCGGCCAAATTGGCGCAGGTCATGTCCCGGTTACTGACCACTTGCAACCAAGCATCGATTTTGGGCAATTCATAATGATAGAAATACTTGGCAGCAGCCTGACGACCTGTTTGTGCAGGGGAAGCTGTGCCTCTGCATGAAGCACTAACATCTAACCAAATCCAAGCCAAAACCAAATGCCCAAAAGCTTGTAGATAGGGAACAGCATTGGCCAATGCTTCTTGTGGTTGTCCAGAAGACCAAGCCATTTGAGTGGCTGCAATGACTTTTTGCAACGCAGTGTTCAGTGCCTTAGCATCTGCGGCTAAATCTGGGAAAACCATGGCCCTGTCAGCGGTCTCTCTCATTCGTGCTGCAAGCAGTTGTACGCCCCTGCCCTCTTCCATTAAAACTTTGCGGCCTAGCAAGTCCATACCTTGAATGCCATGCGTGCCTTCATGAATCATGTTCAAGCGGTTGTCGCGCCAATACTGCTCAACGGGGAAGTCGCGTGTGTAGCCATAGCCGCCGTGAATTTGAATGGCCAAGCTGTTGGCCTCAAGACACCACTCGCTTGGCCAGCTTTTTGCAATGGGTGTCAAGACTTCCAACAGCAGTCTGGCTTCATCGGCTGCACTGGTATTACCGGTGTGCTGTTCATCTACCAATTTGGCGCAATAAAGTTCAAGCGCCAAGGCGCCTTCGCTGTAGGATTTTTGAGCCAACAACATGCGCTTGATATCGGCGTGTTCAATGATTCGAACCTGGGCCTGTGCCGCATCTTTCACCACCTTTTGGGAACCACCCGCCACGTGACGTCCTTGGGGGCGATTTTTGGCGTAGGCCAAGCTGGCTTCATAGCCGGCCATACCCAACATGGTGGCTGCCATGCCAACGCCAATACGAGCTTCGTTCATCATATGGAACATGTAACTTAAACCACGGCCCGGTTCACCCACCAAATAACCCACTGCGCCGATGCCGTCATTGGCTGTGTTGTCAGTTTTAACTCGGAATTTACCTTCGCCAAAATTGAGCAAGGTATTGGTCGTACCGCGCCATCCGCATTTGTGGTTCAAGCCCGCTACGACAACATCGTTGCGCTCACCCGTGAGTTCTGCTTGGGTGTTGACCATTTTCTTGGGCACAATGAAAAGTGATATGCCGCGAACCCCAGGAATCAACTTGCCATCGGTGTCTGGTATTTTGGCCAATACCAAGTGAATGATGTTCTCAGTGAGTTCGTGATCACCAGCAGAGATCCACATCTTGTTGCCCTTCAGACGATAGCGCGAGCCTAAAGGGTCTGAAGCGAAGGCCTCACCGTCTGGTGTGGCTCGGGTCATGACATCGCTGAGTGACGAGCCAGCTTGTGGTTCAGACAAGCACATGGTGCCAGACCACCTGCCTGAGAATTCATTCAATGCAAAGACTTGGCGTTGCATGTCTGACCCATGCGCCATCAGCAAATTGGCATTGCCAACTGTAAGCAAGCCAGAGCCCATGCTGACCGATGCCATGGCAAAAAATGAATTGGCAGCGGCCTCTAATGTATAAGGCAACTGCATGCCGCCAATGTTGTAATCTTGTGACGCGCTGAGCATGCCTGACTCTGCATAGGCTTTTTGTGCATCGTGCGTAGCTTGAGGAAGAATGACTTTTTCACCATCGAAGCGCGGTTCTTCAATGTCCACCAAGCGATTGAAGGGTAAGTATTTTTCCTTCGCAATTCGCTCGCAGGTGTCAAGAACAGCGTCAAAAGTTTCTCGGCTGTGATCGGAGAATCGTTCGCGTTGCTGAAGGTTCGATACTTCCAACCATTCGTACAGCAAGAAATCTAGAGTTGACCGAAGGCTCATATCAAGTGAAATCCAAATCAAAACGGGCGACCTGCATGATTAGCGGGACGCCCGTTGCCAATGAAAAGTAAAGTTCAGAGAACTTCAAAAATACCGCAAGCACCCATACCGCCGCCAATGCACATGGTGACAGCAACTCGCTTTGCACCGCGGCGTTTGCCTTCGATCAGGGCGTGGCCGGTTAAACGCTGACCGCTAACGCCATAGGGGTGACCTACTGCAATAGCGCCACCATTGACATTAAGGCGTTCAGGTGGAATTCCCAAAGTATCGCGGCAATACAAAACTTGAACTGCGAAGGCTTCGTTCAGCTCCCACAAGTCAATGTCGGACACTTTCAGGCCCAAGCGAGCCAAGGCCTTTGGCACAGCATAAACGGGGCCAATGCCCATTTCGTCGGGTTCGCAACCGGCGACAGCAAAACCTAGGAAACGGCCGAGGGGTTTCAAGCCACGTTTCTCTGCCAAGTTCTCGTCCATGACCACACAAGCGCCGGCGCCATCAGAAAACTGACTGGCATTGCCTGCAGAAATAAGACCGCCAGGCAGTGCAGAGCGCAAACCAGAGATGGCATCTAAAGTAGTGCCTTCACGCAATCCTTCGTCTTTGCTCACGGTGACTTGCTTGGTCATCATGCCCATCAGCTTGTCGATCACACCGGCTGATACTGTAATGGGCGCAATTTCGGCGTCGAATAATCCTGCAGCTTGGGCGGCGCATGCTTTTTGCTGACTGCCTGCACCGTACTCGTCCATGCGATCGCGGGAAATCTTGTAACGCTTGGCTACTTGCTCTGCAGTTTGCAACATGCTCCAGTAGATCTCTGGT
>CAXNGF010000166.1:0-5072 GCA_964201905.1 Limnohabitans sp.
CGCGTTAGAAAAAGATGTGTTGAATGCGCTGGATGAAATATGCAACCGACGCGGTCTTGTTTGCCACCGTGAAGCAACGCTTAGGGCACCAGCAGCACCTAGCGCGCCTGAGTGGCAAGAGCGTTGGGAGAAGGCCTTGAAAGACATGGGCGTGCCCCGTTTTGTGATGCCCAGCGGCGCCGGCCACGACGCCATGAAACTGCATGAAATCATGCCCCAGGCCATGCTCTTTGTACGCGGTGAAAACAGTGGCATTAGCCACAACCCCTTGGAATCTACAACCACGGATGACATGCAACTATGCATCGATGCCTTTGAACATGTCTTGCACCAATTCGCTTGAATTTTAAAAACAATGACCACCCAACAATCGACTTACCAAGAACTTGATCAATGGATCGATGCCCACTTCGATGAGCAAGTTCAGTTTTTGCAAGCCCTGGTGCAAGTGCCTACCGACACTCCACCTGGCAACAATGCACCTCATGCAGAGAAAACCACACAGCTTCTTAAAAACATTGGCTACACGGCTGAACAATTTCCTGTGCCTGAATCAGAGGTCAAAGCTTACGGCCTCACCTCTCTTACCAACCTCATTGTGCGCAGACCATTTGGGGCAGGTGGCAAAACCATCGCTTTGAATGCGCACGGCGATGTTGTTCCACCCGGAGAAGGCTGGACGCATCCACCCTACGGCGCTGAAATTGAAAATGGCCAGATGTTTGGCCGCGCCACGGCAGTCAGCAAATGCGACTTTTCCACCTTCACATTTGCACTGCGGGCGGTCGAAGCACTTCAAGCCAAAAACCATCTGCCTCTCAAAGGCAATGTTGAATTGCATTTCACTTATGACGAAGAGTTTGGCGGTGAAAAAGGACCCGGCTGGTTGCTCGACAAAGGCTTTACGCGCCCCGACCTCATGATTGCTGCAGGCTTTAGCTACCAAGTCGTGACAGCGCACAATGGCTGCTTGCAAATGGAAGTGACTGTTCACGGCAAGATGGCCCATGCTGCCATTCCCGAAACAGGCGTCGATGCGCTTCAAGGAGCGGTTCATATTTTGAACAGCTTGTACGCCCAAAACAAACTCTACAAACAAATTAGCTCGCAAGTTGAAGGCATCAATCACCCCTACTTGAATGTCGGCCGCATAGAAGGTGGCACCAATACCAATGTGGTGCCGGGCACAGTCAGCTTCAAACTAGATCGCCGCATGATTCCGGAAGAAAATCCAGAGCATGTAGAGGCCAACATTCGGCAAGTCATCGCTGAAGCTGTGAACGTCTTTAACCAAGGCCGGGCAACAGATGCATTGGTCAGCATTGAAATCAAACGCCTTTTGATGGCTCACGCCATGAAGCCACTGGCAGGCAATGCGCCTTTGGTGCAAGCCATTCAGAAGCATGGCGGTGAAATTTTTGGCGAGCCCATTCCAGCCATGGGCACACCTCTTTACACAGACGTTCGCTTGTATGTTGAAAAAGGCATTCCTGGCGTCATTTATGGTGCAGGCCCTCGCACGGTTTTAGAATCACACGCCAAAAGATCAGATGAACGACTGAATTTAGAAGACTTGCGAAAAGCGACCAAGGTTATTTCTCGCACCCTTTTGGACCTTCTAAATTGACTTCGAGCCATTTTGGGGCGTGCAAGGGTTTTACCGAAGCCAAATGAGGCTAGAATTGTATACACTTTATAAAACAAAGTGCCTTTTCATGCGCCTCATAATGGCACCGATATTGCTTAGTTCTTTGACACAATTAATTTCACTTTTTTAATCGGAGCCTCTATGAAAAATCGTTTCTTGCTTAAGACAACTGCTGCTTTATTGGCATCATGCACTTTCGGCCTGGCCAGTGCGCAAAACACCCCCATCAAATTCCAGTTGGACTGGCGCTTTGAAGGCCCCTCTGCCTTGTTTCTAACGCCCGTTGCCAAAGGCTATTTCAAAGATGCCAAGTTAGACGTCACAGTTGATGCAGGCAATGGTTCTGGCGCTGCAGTCACCCGCGTTGCTTCTGGCAGTTACGACATTGGTTTTGCCGACTTGGCAGCCCTCATGGAATTCCACGCCAACAACCCTGAAGTGCCCAACAAGCCTGTGGCCATCATGATGGTCTACAACAACACGCCCGCTTCGGTCATGGCGCTCAAAAAATCTGGCATCAAAACACCAGCCGATTTGGCAGGCAAGAAATTAGGCGCACCCGTTTTTGACGCTGGTCGCCGCGCATTCCCTATCTTCCAAAAAGCCAACAACATTGGCAATGTGGCTTGGACAGCCATGGACCCACCTCTGCGTGAAACCATGTTGGTTCGCGGCGACGTAGATGCCATCACAGGCTTCACATTCACCTCTTTGCTCAACATCGAAGCTCGCGGTGTCAAAGCCGATGAAGTGGTCGTCATGCAGTACCCAGACTTTGGCGTGAAGCTGTATGGCAACGCCATCATTGCCTCACCCAAAATCATCAAAGAAAATCCAGCCGCAGTCAAAGCTTTCTTGGCCGCTTTCACCAAAGGCGCCAAGGATGTCATTAACAACCCTACAGCCGTCATTGCCGACGTCAAAGCACGTGACGGCATCATCAATGTTGAACTTGAAACGCGTCGTTTGCAATTGGCCATCGACACCGTCATCAACAGCCCTTCCGCACGTGAAGAAGGTTTTGGACAAATCAAAGGCCCTCGCCTGTCCCTGATGGCTTCCCAAGTCTCTGATGCGTTCAATACCAAAACTCGCGTCAAGGCCGATGACATTTGGAATGGCTCTTTCCTGCCAAGCGCCAAAGACCTCGATATTCTTCCTAAACCTAAAAAGTAATTGCTTGAACGAGGCGACCTGTTTTGACCACTGCAAATTTCGTTGATTTTCAAAATGTTTGGTTGGCTTACAACGACGAGTTGTTAGCGCAAAACCACTATGCAGTTGAAGACATCAACTTGCAAGTCAAGCAGGGCGAGTTCATAGCTATTGTGGGCCCTTCGGGTTGCGGCAAGTCCACCTTCATGAAGCTGACCACGGGGCTCAAACGCCCCAGCAAAGGTCAAATTTTTGTAGACGGCCAACCCGTCACTGGTCCCTTGAAAATAAGTGGCATGGCGTTCCAAGCGCCTTCCTTGTTGCCATGGCGCACCACGCTTGACAACGTTTTGTTGCCGCTTGAAATTGTCGAGCCCTTTCGCACACAGTTTAAGCAACGCAAAGCAGAGTTTGCCGAACGCGCCAGCAAGCTGCTAAGAACAGTTGGTCTGGGTGGTTACGAGGACAAATATCCTTGGCAACTCTCTGGCGGTATGCAACAACGTGCCAGCATTTGCCGCGCACTCATTCACGAACCCAAAATGTTGCTTCTCGACGAGCCATTTGGTGCTTTAGATGCATTCACGCGCGAAGAGCTGTGGTGCATCTTGCGCGACCTCTGGACTGAGCAAAAGTTCAATGTCATTTTGGTCACTCACGATTTACGTGAGTCCGTTTTCTTGGCCGATACGGTGTATGTCATGAGCAAAAGCCCAGGCAGGTTTGTGGTGAAAAAAGAAATTGATTTGCCACGTCCTCGCGATTTGGAAGTCACTTACTCGCCAGAGTTTACCAACATCGTTCACGAATTGCGTGGCCACATTGGTGCCATCCGCCAAGCTGGCGCTGTCATCAATCAATAAGCAGGTGCCATTGTGAACAAGAAAACTCTAGAAGCAAGCGCACCTTGGATTTTGTTGGTGCTCACGCTTGTCATTTGGCAAGCCATCTGCAGCATCTTCAAAGTCTCTGAATTTATTTTTCCCAGCCCTTACCGCATTGCACAACAAACCGTTGAGTTCAGCGGCGTCATTGCGGCTCATGCATGGCGCACTTACTGGGTCACCATGGCCGGTTTTGGCATTGCCATTGTGGTGGGCGTGCTACTTGGCTTTGTCATTGGCAGCTCCCGATTGGCTTATGCCGCGGTCTACCCACTCATGACCGCTTTCAATGCGCTGCCCAAGGCAGCCTTCGTGCCCATCTTGGTGGTTTGGTTTGGCATTGGCATCGGTCCCGCCATTCTTACCGCTTTCCTCATTAGCTTCTTTCCCATCATGGTCAACATTGCCACAGGCTTAGCCACGCTTGAACCAGAGCTTGAAGACGTATTGCGCGTTCTTGGTGCAAAACGTTGGGACGTCTTGGTCAAAGTGGGTCTACCACGCTCCATGCCGTATTTCTTTGGCTCCCTCAAGGTTGCGATTACTTTGGCCTTTGTGGGTACCACCGTGTCTGAGATGACGGCGGCCAACGAAGGCATTGGCTATTTGCTCATCTCAGCGGGTTCCGCCATGCAAATGGGCTTGGCTTTCTCTGGCTTGGTGGTGGTTGGCGCCATGGCCATGGTGATGTACGAGCTTTTTAGCTACATCGAGAAGCACACCACGGCTTGGGCGCATCGCAGCACCAACAACGAATAAGCGTCTTATTTTTGACTTACTAAAACAAAATGATTGAGTCCTTTTTGGTCTTTCCTTGACCAAATGGCTTTCATATTTCATTAAAGGCTTGACGTTTCGAGCCGATTCAATACGATGCACACATGTATGGAAATGCCAAATTGGTATTTCACATTTTTGCCATCTTCATGGAACCCTCTCACATGACAGAAAATGTTCACACGCACGATGCTACTGAAGTAGCACCGGTCAATTCGGGCATGCCCAATCGATCCGATATTTTGTTTCTCATCCTTTTAGCTTGCATCATGGCCGCGGTGGCATGGGTTGGCGTTTTGGCTTACAAAGAGGGCTACAAAAACGAAGTCACCAAGCACAACGGCGAAGCTTGGGTGAAGTGGATGAAAGACAACAGCGAAGCCCGTGCCCAGGAAGGCTTCAAAGTTGAAAATTGCGCGTCCAGCGAAACGGAGCGCAAACGCTGGGGCGACTGCTTCAA
This sequence comes from Limnohabitans sp., assembly GCA_964201905.1. Taxonomy (GTDB): domain Bacteria; phylum Pseudomonadota; class Gammaproteobacteria; order Burkholderiales; family Burkholderiaceae_C; genus Limnohabitans_A. Next base: position 4,925 of record CAXNGF010000166.1, read on the forward strand.
AGAACTGACAGAAAAAGTAGCACCCCTCAACAATCTGACCAACCCATTTTTGAATGTGCCGGTTCATTTTGTTGCCAAATGCGACCCCAAGGACAGGAGCACAGTTGGCGGCATCTTTCTTGAAAAACTGATGGCAACCCCATTGGGT
>CAXNGF010000167.1:0-5061 GCA_964201905.1 Limnohabitans sp.
GTTTGTTTGACATGGCCTGTCGAATCAAATTGTCCACGGGTTCACGCACATGTTCGCCATCGCGTTGTAAACCATCTGGCATCCAAGCGACATCGAGTCCCATGACCAGGGTTAAGTCAAATTGCGCTTGATGCACCAAGGCCTGTTCATACAAAGACGGATCTTGAAAAATAAAGTCACTGTAAACAGCGGTCATCAAAGGCGTGGTGTCGGCAATGACCCAGCCCTGTTGGATTGAAAAAATTCGTTCGGCTTGTTGCTGCGCAATTTGAAGTTGCTCATTGGCTGCAGGTGTTCTGCCATTCATTTGGCACCATTCTCGCAGTACCTCTGGAACATATGCCGCAATTTGGCCTTGAGCCAACAGGGCATCGGTGATGCGCTGGCTCAAGCTGGTTTTGCCAGTACTTTCTGCACCCAGAAACGCAATTCGAATGACCTTAGCGCGCATGACGCCGCCAAGCTTGAAGGCCAAGGTAGCTGAGTACGGTAAAAATGCCATACAACACCGCAGTGAGCCACAAAGACTTTTCGACCATCAGGCCAACGGTTAACACATTGACAAGCATCCAGACCCACCAATTTTCAATTTTCTTGCGACCCAATAAATATTGGCCCAACAAACTCAATGCAGTGACAAGGCCATCCCAAGCTGCGACATCGCTGTCGGTATAGCGATGCAAGAAAAAAGAGAATGCAGGCCAAGCCAACAACGTGGCAATGAAGGCAATACGCCGCTCTGCAGCTTGTAAGGTGCTCACAGAAAGCTTGGCTTGCACCGAGGGTGCTGAATTTTCAGACGCTTGTGTACTGGCAGAGTGAGAGGTGTTTCCCCTCAACCATTGTTGCCAGCCCCAAGCCGCTGTGAGAATGAACATGATTTGCAAACAGGCTTCGCCATAAAGTTGGCTGCTCCAGAACACGGATCCATACAGAAGAGCGCTCAGAATGGCCAGTGGCCAGCCCCAGTGAATTTCTTTGATGTTGCAATAGACCATTGCCAATGACAGCACAAAGCCGGCCAACTCGACCGGGTTGATCATTTTTCGATCTGAACAAAGATTTCGTTGGCCTTGACCATGCCGAGTTCATGGCGGGCACGCTCTTCGACAGTGTTCAGACCTTCTTTGAGGTCGTTCACTTCGGAGTTGAGTTGGCCATTGATACGCTTGGCTTTGGCGTTCAACTCGTTTTGTTCTTGAATTTTGTGCTCAAGTTCAATGACCGTGGGCACACTGCCTTTTCCCAGCCAAATCTGACCCTGCAAGATGAGCAGCAGGGCGATCAAGACGGCTGGCAGTAGGCGGTTGTCCATGAGCATTGAAGAGGGCTATCCAGAAATATTAGCGTAAATTGTAAAACGCTGAACGGCCAGGGTACTCTGCGACGTCGCCCAAGTCTTCCTCGATGCGCAAAAGTTGGTTGTATTTGGCCATTCGATCGCTGCGACTCATAGAGCCAGTCTTGATTTGGCCAGCGTTCAAACCCACGGCAATGTCGGCAATGGTGGAGTCTTCAGTTTCGCCAGAGCGGTGGCTGATGACGGCGGTATAGCCTGCGCGCTTGGCCATTTCGATGGCTGCAAAAGTCTCGGTCAAAGTACCAATTTGGTTGATCTTGATAAGGATCGAATTGGCAATACCTTTGTCAATGCCTTCTTTCAAAATTTTGGTGTTGGTCACAAACAAGTCGTCGCCCACGATTTGGACTTTTTGGCCCAAGCGATCGGTGAGCAATTTCCAACCATCCCAGTCGCCCTCGGCCATACCGTCTTCAATGCTGATGATGGGGTACTTGTCGACCCATGTGGCCAACATGTCGATCCACTGCTCGCCCGTCAAAGACAAACCTTCGCCTTCCAGTTCGTACTTGCCTTCTTTGTAAAACTCGCTGGCAGCGCAGTCTAGGCCAATGGCAATTTGCTCTCCGGCGGTGTAGCCCGCTGCGCTGATGGCATCCAAAATCATGAGGATGGCGGCTTCGTGGTTGGGTACGTTAGGGGCAAAACCGCCTTCGTCGCCTACAGCAATGCTCATGCCTTTGTCGTGAATGATTTTCTTCAATGCGTGAAACACTTCTGCGCCATAACGCACGGCTTCACGAAAGCTGGGCGCGCCCACGGGAATGATCATGAACTCTTGCAAGTCGAGGTTGTTATTGGCGTGGGCACCGCCGTTGATGACGTTCATCATGGGCACAGGCAATTGACAAGCGTTCATCCCGCCAAAGTAGCGGTACAAAGGCAAGCCAGACTCTTCAGCGGCAGCGCGAGCCACCGCCATGGACACGGCCAGCATGGCGTTGGCGCCTAAACGGCCTTTGTTCTCGGTGCCGTCTAAGTCGATCAAAGTCTTGTCGAGAAAGGACTGCTCGGATGCGTCCAAGCCCAACACAGCTTCAGAAATTTCGGTGTTGATGTGCTCAACCGCCTTCAACACGCCTTTGCCCAAGTAGCGACTCATGTCGCCATCGCGCAGCTCAATCGCCTCACGGCTTCCAGTGGACGCGCCTGATGGCACCGCTGCACGGCCCATGACACCGGACTCTAACAACACATCACATTCAACGGTAGGGTTGCCGCGGCTGTCTAAGATTTCGCGGCCCACAATGTCAACAATCGCACTCATTTTTACTTCTCTCTGTCTAAATTAAAAATCGTTTTATAAGTCGGCTAAGTCAATGCCGATCAAGCTGCTGTCACTGAAAATTGTTTTCAAGGAACGGATTCTTTTTGGTGACCGCGTCGAGTTCCAACAAAGTTTCCAGCAAAGCTCTCATGTGTTGCAAAGGCACAGCGTTAGGGCCATCCGACATGGCCTGTGCTGGATTAGGGTGTGTTTCCATGAACAAGCCTGCAACGCCGACAGCCACGGCCGCACGCGATAAAACAGGCACCATTTCGCGCATGCCGCCAGAGCTGGTGCCTTGGCCGCCAGGCAATTGAACAGAGTGGGTGGCGTCGAACACCACTGGTGCACCAGTCTCACGCATGATGGCCAAGCTGCGCATGTCTGAGACCAGGTTGTTGTAACCAAAGCTGGCGCCGCGTTCGCAGGCCATGAAGTTGTCTTCTGGCAGGCCTGCATCGCGAGCGGCTGCACGGGCTTTGTCAATGACGTTCTTCATGTCATGAGGGGCCAAGAACTGACCCTTCTTGATGTTGACTGGTTTGCCAGATTGGGCCACTGCTCGAATGAAATCGGTTTGACGGCACAAAAAAGCGGGTGTTTGCAGCACGTCCACAACTGCGGCCACTGCGGAAATATCGGCCTCGGTATGAACATCAGTCAGGATAGGCACATGAAGCTCGCGCTTTACTTTGGCCAATATTTCCAAACCCTTTTCCATTCCAGGACCTCGAAAAGTGCTGCCAGAGGAGCGATTGGCTTTGTCGTAGCTGCTTTTGAAAATGAATGGAATGCCCAATGAGGAGGTAATTTCCTTCAAAGTTCCGGCTGTGTCCATTTGCAATTGCTCTGACTCAATGACACAGGGGCCTGCAATCAAAAAGAAGCGCTGGTCTAAACCAACATTAAATCCGCAAAGTTTCATGGTGTTCCTTGTCTTGTTGCTTCTTTGGCTTGACTAATTTAAGCGACTGCTTTGAGGTGTTTGGCACCTTGCTGATGATCGATAGACGCTTTGATGAAGGCGTTGAACAAGGGGTGACCGTTCCAAGGCGTTGATTTGAATTCGGGGTGAAATTGAACGCCCACAAACCATGGATGAACAGAGCTAGGCAGCTCTACAATTTCTGTAAGTTGTTCGCGCTGCGTCAGAGCAGAGATAACCAAGCCAGCCTTGCGCAAAGTGTCCAAATAATTGACATTGGCCTCGTAGCGATGCCGATGACGTTCTGTGACTACGGGGCCATAAATGCGATGTGCCAAGGTGCCCGGAGAAACGTCAGAGCTCTGAGCCCCCAAGCGCATGGTGCCGCCTAAATCGGATTGCGCATCGCGAACCTGAATGGTGCCATCGGCATCTTTCCATTCATTGATGAGTGCAATGACAGGGAAGGGTGTCTCGGGTTCGAACTCAGTGCTGTTGGCGTCTTCCATGCCCGCTACATGGCGCGCATATTCGATGGTGGCCACTTGCATGCCCAAGCAAATTCCAAGGTAAGGAACCTGGCCTTCGCGCGCAAAACGCGCAGTTTGGATTTTGCCTTCAATGCCCCGTTTGCCAAATCCACCAGGCACCAAGATGCCATCGTATTTGGCCAATTGAGCCACGGATTCTGGCGTGATGGTTTCAGAATCGATGTGCTCGATTTTGACGCGCACATGGTTGCGCATGCCGGCATGACGCAAAGCTTCATTGACCGACTTGTAACTGTCTGACAGTTCGACGTATTTGCCCACCATGGCAATGGTGACTTCGCCTTGAGGGTGCTCGGTTTCGTAAACCAAGTCATCCCAGCGTTTGAGACTCGCAGGCTGCGTGTTGATGTGCAAGCGATCGCAGATGAGTGCATCTAGGCCTTGTTCATGCAAGACACGCGGCACTTTGTAAATGGTGTCAACATCGGGCATGGAAATCACACCCCATGTTTGGACATTGGTGAAGAGAGAAATTTTGTCCTTCTCGTCATCAGGAATCATGCGGTCTGCACGGCAAAGCAAGACATCTGGCTGAATACCAATTTCTCGCAATTTTTGCACTGTGTGCTGGGTAGGCTTGGTCTTCAATTCGCCAGCAGCAGCAATCCAAGGCACATACGTCAGGTGAACAAACGCCGTGTTGTTGGGGCCCAATCGCAAGCTCAACTGACGCACGGCTTCCAAGAACGGCAAGGATTCGATATCGCCCACGGTGCCGCCAATTTCGACGATGGCCACATCGACGGCTTCTGGTGTGCCAAAGCCCGCGCCGCGCTTGATGAAATCTTGAATTTCGTTGGTGATATGGGGAATGACCTGTACGGTTTTACCCAAATAATCACCGCGACGTTCTTTTTCGAGCACGCTTTTGTAAATTTGTCCCGTGGTGAAGTTGTTGGCCTTCTTCATGCGGGTGTTAATGAAGCGCTCGTAGTGACCTAAGTCTAGGTCTGTCTCG
>CAXNGF010000168.1:0-5058 GCA_964201905.1 Limnohabitans sp.
AGGTACTCTTCGGATTCATTGATGTCTTTTAAAAAACATTATCTCGCGATTGCGCTCGTTGGTCTAGCCCTTGCTGTGGGTGCGGCATGGTGGCTTCAAAATAAACCAGCAGGGCCGAAAGCAGAGGTTTCTCCTGTTGCTAACGCTCCTGCTGGTCCGGCTCAACCTGCCCCCGCGGCGAGCGGCACATCTGGAGGTGCGCCCCAAAGACCACCTGCAGTAGAGGTTGCCAAGGTTGAAAAAGCCATGTTGGTTGACGAGACCCAGTCGGTGGGTAGCTTGCGTTCATTTCAGGGTGTGATGTTGCGACCCGAGGTGGGTGGACGTGTCATTCAGGTGCTTTTCAAAGACGGGCAAAAAGTTAAAAAGGGACAGATTTTGGTCCAGTTTGACGATCAACTGCCGGCTGCCCAACTGGCTCAGGCCAAAGCTGAGTTGTCGATTGCCCAAGCCAACCACACTCGAAATCAAGAGCTGGTCTCACAAAACTTCATCAGCAAACGTTCTTTGGATGAATCCGATGCAGCGCTTCAAGTGGGACAAGCTAAATTGGCATTGGCTCAAGCCACGCTTCAACGTTTGAAAGTGCTTGCCCCATTTGATGGCACTGCAGGCTTGCGTCAAATTAACGTAGGTGACTATTTGAAAGATGGCACCGACATGGTCAACATCGAGGACATTGAAGCTGTCTTGCTGGATTTCCGATTGGCAGAGCGTTTCCAGGCCAAAGTTAAACCTGGGCAAAAAGCACAAGTGACCATGGACGCTTTGCCTGGTCGTAAATTCATTGCCGTCATTCAAGCTATTGATCCACTGATCGATGCCAATGGCCGCTCAGTGGGCGTGCGCGGTTGTATCGACAACCGTCAAATGCAGTTGCGCCCTGGTATGTTTGCGCGAGTCAACGCGGTGTTTGGTGAGCGAGATGATGCTTTGGTGATCCCCGAAGAGGCCATCGTGCCCCAAGGTGGACGTTCAACCGTGATTCGCATCGTGGAGGGCCCCAACAAAGATGAGCTCATTTCCGAAAGAGTGACAGTCAAGATTGGTATTCGCCAGCCTGGTCGGGTTGAAGTTTTGGAAGGCTTGTCGAAGGGCGATTCTGTGGTTGTGGCTGGTCAGCAGCGTTTGCAAAAAGAAGGCACGGTTGTGCGAGTCATTGACACGTCGAAAGCGCAAGGTGGTGGTGCCAACGCAGCTCCAGGTGCCAAGCCTGAGGCAGCTGGCAATGCACAAAAACCCGCTGAGAGGCCAGCAGACAAATCGGGCCCCAAGGGTGGCAACCCAGGGCCATCAAGGGATGGCAAAGGACAAGCTGGCACAGGCGAGAACCCATGCACACGAGGTCTGAATGCAACTCGCTGAAACATCCATTCGCAGACCGGTCTTTGCAACCGTTTTATCGCTGCTCATTCTATTGATTGGCGCGGTTAGCTTTAATCGCCTTTCTTTGCGAGAGTATCCCAAAATTGACGAGCCCACAGTCACGGTCAGTGTCAAATACCCCGGTGCATCAGCCGAGGTGATTGAGTCGCAAGTGACCAAGCCTTTGGAAGATTCCATTGCCGGCATCGATGCAGTTGACGTCATCACTTCCATCAGTCGTGCCGACCAGTCTCAAATCACTGTTCGTTTCCGATTAGAAAAAGATGCCGACACGGCCGCAGCAGAAGTGCGCGACCGAACCTCTCGAATTCGCGGCCGTTTGCCGCAAGCCATTGAAGAGCCCGTCATTGCCAAGGTGGAAGCCGACGCTTTCCCCGTCATTTGGTTGGCCTTCTCTAGCGACGTCTTGTCGCCGCTTCAAATCAATGATTTGATCAATCGCGTTGTGAAGCCGCGCCTCCAAACCGTGACAGGCGTTGCCGATGTCCGAATTTTTGGTGAGCGCAAATACGCCATGCGCGTATGGCTAGATGCCGAACGCATGGCCGCCTACCGCCTAACCTCTCAGGACGTAGAGGATGCCATTCGCCGCAGCAACTTGGAGTTGCCCGCAGGGCGTATTGAGTCGCAACAACGCGAGTTCAGTGTCACATCGCAAACTGACCTGCTCAAAGCCGGCCAGTTCGGTGACATCACCATTCGCAATGTGAATGGCTTTCCTATCAAGATTCGCGACGTGGCCAAAGTTGAGGAAGCTGCCGCGGATGACCGCAGCCGAGTTCGTTTGAATGGCATGCCCTCTATTTCGGCAGGCGTCATTCGGCAAGCCACCGCCAACCCTCTTGAATTGTCCAAAGGCGTTCGAGAAATGATCCCTAAGTTGCAGCAGGATTTGCCAGGTGACATTGTGATCAATGTTGCCAATGACAACTCGGTATTCATTGATAAATCTATTAACAGTGTTTTTAAAACCATTCTTGAAGCTGTCATTTTGGTTGCGCTTGTGATTTTTGTTTTCTTGCGAACCGTTCGCGCATCCATCATTCCCATCATTACCATTCCAGTCAGTTTGGTTGGCACATTCGCCATCATGGCGCTGGCTGGTTTCACCATCAATACCCTGACCTTGCTGGCGCTGGTGTTGGCCATCGGTTTGGTGGTGGACGATGCCATCGTGATGTTAGAGAACATTTACCGCCACATTGAGGAGGGGCTTGATCCGTTCTCTGCGGCCATCAAAGGCGCCAAAGAAATTGGCTTTGCCATTGTGGCCATGTCGCTCACCTTGGCAGCCGTGTTCGCGCCTTTGGCCTTCACGCCTGGGCGAACTGGTAAGTTGTTCAGTGAATTTGCCTTGGCCTTGGCCGGCGCTGTGCTGGTCTCTTGCTTGGTGGCGCTCACACTCTCACCCATGATGAGTTCTTTGCTGTTGCGACACAACCCCAACCCAAATTTCTTTGACAGGTTCATGGAAAAAATCCTAACCGGTTTGTCAAATGGCTATGCGAAGTTACTTACCCTGATTTTGAAAAAAGCGCGCTGGCTGGTGGTCTTGATCATGGCTTCTTGTGGCGTTGGTATCGTGTTGGTTTATCCCACCATGAAGCAAGAACTCTCGCCCTTGGAAGATCGCGGCACCATTTTGGCAACCATCACAGCACCCGATGGTTCAACATTGGACTTCACCGATAAATATGCCAAAACGCTTGAAAAAATTGGCAATTCTTATCCGGAATTTGATCGCATTTTTGCCAATCTGGGCAATCCAACTGTGGCGCAAGGCAGTGTGATCTACCGAGCTGTAGACTGGGACGAGCGCAAGCGCACGACGCTTGAAATTGCGCGCGAAATGCAAGGTAAATTTAACGGCATTGCGGGCATTAACGCCTTCCCCATCACGCCCCCATCCTTGGGCCAGGGTTTCCGAGAGCGTCCCGTTAATTTCGTCATTCAAACTTCTGACAGCTATCAGAATTTGAATGCAGTCACACGTCAAATGTTGGATGAGATTGCCAAGAATCCAGGCTTCATTGCGACTGACGTCGATTTGCGACTGAACAAGCCGGAACTCCGAATTGATGTAGATCGAATCAAAGCCACCGAGTTGGGTGTCAACGTGGATGTGGTTGCGAGAGCCATTGAAACCATGTTGGGCGGCCGCGTCGTCACACGTTACAAACGCGATGCAGAGCAATACGATGTGATTGTTCAAACGCAAATGAGTGGCCGCAACTCACCCGATGACATTGACAACATTTATGTTCGAGGTCGAAACGACGCTGTCATTCCGCTGAATGCCTTGGTCAAAGTCCGCGAAAGTGTTTCACCCCGCGAGTTGAATCACTTTGGCCAGCGCAGATCGGTCTCGATCACTGCCAATTTAGCCCCTGACTACGCTCTGGGCGATGCTCTCAAATTCTTAGACAAAACAGCCGCGGGCATTTTAAAGACCGGCTACACCACAGAACTGAATGGCACGTCCCGTGAATTTAAAAACTCACAGGGCGCGCTTGTTATTGTGTTTGTGTTGTCTTTGTTCTTTATCTTTTTGGTCTTGGCCGCTCAGTTTGAAAGTTTCGTTGATCCCTTGGTCATCATGTTGTCGGTGCCCTTGTCCATGTTTGGGGCCCTCATGACGCTGAAGCTAACAGGGGGCACGCTCAATGTGTATTCCCAAATTGGCTTGATCACCTTGGTTGGCTTGATCACCAAGCACGGTATTTTGATTGTGGAGTTTACAAATCAGTTGCGAGCGCAGGGCGTCGAAACCTTCGATGCCATTGTGAAAGCTTCAGGCCAACGACTGCGCCCCATTTTGATGACCACTGGCGCCATGGTGTTGGGTGCGTTGCCATTGGCCCTTGCCACAGGCGCAGGCTCTGAGAGCCGGATTCAAATTGGTTGGGTCATTGTGGGCGGCATGAGTTTTGGAACCCTTTTGACGGTCTTTGTGGTGCCGACAATGTACTCGCTCTTTGCGCGCAAAAAGATTCCTGGTCCTAACAAAGCAGATGCGGTTCAGCAGCCTGCAGATTCAGTGCATGCGCACTGATGCTGCCGTTTAAAGCACCAACACGTCTACCCAGTCACCCAACTGGGCTGTGCCTTGTTGGTGGGACAAAACAATCAATCCATTGGCTTGCACCATGGAGCTTAAAACACCGGAGCCTTGATTGCCTGTGGTGATCACCTGAAGTTCGCCGTGCTCATTGCGAGAAACAACGCCGCGTTGGTACTCTGTTCGACCCGGCTTTTTACGTAACACTTCTTGGGTTTTGGCCCTGAGCATAGGCAGGGGTGTGGCAGTGCAGCCCATCATTTTCAGTAAAGCGGGTTTCACAAAGGCCAAGAAGGTGACCATGACGGCCACAGGGTTGCCTGGCAGGCCAAATAAGACAGCCGAACGCTGGCCCTTTTGAATTCGGCCGACAGCCATCGGTCGACCTGGGCGCATGGCAATTTTCCAAAAAACCACATCACCCAACTTCTTCATCATGGCCTTGGTGAAATCGGCTTCTCCCACACTCACACCGCCGCTGGTGATGATGACGTCTGCTTGCTCAGCGGCCTTGTTGAAAGCTTGCTCTAACAACTCAGGATTGTCTTTGACAACGCCCATGTCGATCATCTCGCAGCCCAATGCTTGAAGCATGCCATGCACCGTGTACCGGT
>CAXNGF010000169.1:0-5053 GCA_964201905.1 Limnohabitans sp.
GGGGTTTTTTAAAAGCCCCGTTTCAAACCAACTCGCATTGATTCGTTTTTTTAAGGAGCCAAATGTACAAAGACATGTGGACGGGCAAGATCAAGTTTTGATCACATCGGCCAGAGTCAGGCTGGTCAGTTGGGTTTTTTGCCAAAGCAGTTCGGTTACATCTGAAGGATGCAAACAAAGTTTTTGCACCAAGGGCTCAAGCAAGGTGTTTTCCATCTCAACCAACAACACCCACGCACTTTCAATGTTGCTGTTGGAGTGCTCCAAACGTCCCACCCACTTGAGCTCCTGCAAAGTATCCAAGACGAGCTGTGCATGGCGCTGCTCAATATGGCATTCATCGGCCAACTGCGACATTCGAAGGCCTTGAGGCGAGCTTGAGCGTGCAAGCGACAAGCTTCGCAAGACTTCCAAGGACAGCCTGAATGACCAGCCAGGGCCATCTGCTTGGCGTTTGGCCTGCCGGCCAATTTCAGGCAAGCTGGCTGTGACCACCGCACCTAGCAACACCACCACCCACGCCACATAAATCCAGACCAATAAAATGGGCACCGCAGAAAAGGCGCCGTAAATAGCAGAGTAAGTGGGCATTTGCGCCAAATAAACAGCCAACACTTTTTTGGCCAACTCCAAACCCAAAGCTACCGACACGCCACCAATCAAAGCGTGTCGCCAATTCACATGTGTGTTTGGCAAGTAGTAATACAAGCCTGTGACGCAAGCCACCAACAAACAAAATTCAACAAGGTCCAATAAAGTTCGAACCGAAACAGGCAACCAATCACCCAAGCCAGAAAGATAGCCCGTGAACAAATAGGATGAGATCGCCAAACTTCCCCCCAACAAAAGGGGCCCAAGCGTGAGACCAGCCCAGTAGATGAGGACGCGCTGGGCCCATGGGCGTTGCCTGCTGACTCGCCAAATTTGACCCAGCGTGCGGTCAATCGTGACCAGCAAGGCCAAAGAGGCCACCACAACCGCAACCAAACCCACTAAACCCAGCCGGCTGGCCTTGCGTGAAAACTGAGTCAAAGACCCCAAAACCTGACGGGAAATGCTTTCCGGCACCAAGCTTTCTATGAGCCAGCGTTGCAACTGGTCTTGAACTTGCGAAAATATGGGAAACGCCGTAAAAATGGCCAAACCTAGCGTAAACAAGGGTACCAAGGCTAAAACTGTTGTGAAAGTCAGGGAACTGGCTGTCGTTCCTAGTCGAACTTCTCGGAACCGATGCCAAAGGGTACGCAGCATTTGGCGCCATGGAAAATGCAAAAAATCGTTCAAAGTGGCTTGGATGGATTCAATCGGCTTCATGACCGGTATGATGCCATCGCCATGAACGACTCCACACCCAACGCCCCATTTCTGACACCAAAGACCATCGAAATTACCCGACGGGTTGCTGTTGGCAGCCTTTTAGCCCTTATTTTGGTCGGTTTACTTTGGGAGTTGTGGCTTGCACCCTTGCGAGAAGGGGGTTCGTGGTGGGCGCTCAAGGTCTTGCCCTTGTGCTGGCCATTGGCCGGCTTGCTTAAAAACCGCATGTACACCTACCGCTGGGTCAGCCTGATGGTTTGGCTTTATTTCATCGAAGGCGTGGTCCGCGCTTGGGGCGACAAAGGATGGTCTGCAGGCCTTGCATTGACTGAAACCATTTTGTGTGTCGTTTTATTTGCGGCTTGCGCTTTGCACGTGCGTTGGCGCTTTCAAATGGCACGCGAAAGCCTTAACCTAGACAGCTCTCAAGAATCAAAACCTTCTCACTGAAATACAAATATGAGTGCTTTGTTGGAAAATCTGCGTCGAATTTGCGGTGATGCAAATGTTCTCACCCACGATGATCCTCAAACAGATCTGAGTGCTTGGGAACAAGATTGGCGTAAACGCTCATATGGCAGAGCTTTAGCTGTTGTGCGGCCAGCCAATGTGCAAGAGGTGGCCGCTGTGGTGAAAGCCTGTGCCAATGCAATGACCAGCATCGTGCCTCAAGGCGGCAACACCGGCTTGGTCGTAGGGTCTGTCCCTGATCAGTCTGGGCAGCAAGTCGTTCTGAGCCTTCAACGAATGAACCACGTTCGCGCGCTTGACCCTGCCAACCTCACGGTTGTTGCCGAAGCTGGCTGCATTTTGCAAAGTGTTCAAGAGCATGTTGAAAAGGCGGGCTACCTTTTTCCTCTCAGTTTGGCCGCTGAGGGCAGCTGCACCCTAGGTGGCAATTTGGGCACCAACGCAGGTGGCACCCAAGTGGTTCGATTTGGCAACACGCGCGAGCTTTGCTTAGGCTTGGAAGTGGTCACTGCCCAAGGTGAAATTTGGCATGGCTTGTCGGGTTTGCGCAAAGACAACACGGGCTATGATTTGCGCAACCTCATGATTGGCAGTGAGGGCACATTGGGCGTCATCACTGCTGCCTGCATGAAAATCTATCCACAGCCCGCTGCCCGACTCACCGCTTGGGCTGCCGTGCCCAGCATGCAAGCTGCTGTGTCTTTGCTAGGCTTGGCGCATGAGCGACTGAGTGCGGGCCTGACTGGGTTTGAAGTGATGGGTCAATTTGCACTCGGATTGGTCGACAAGCACCACCCACATCTCAGAGTGCCCTTGTTCAAAGAAACCCCTTGGTGCGTTCTGCTTGAAAACTCTGACCACGAGTCGGAAACACATGCCCGCGAGGGTTTCGAAGCTTTGATGGCAGCAGCCATGGAAAATGGCTGGGTCACAGATGCTGTGGTCGCCGAAAGTTTGGCGCAGGCCAAGAGTCTTTGGCAAATTCGGGAAACCATTCCCTTGGCCCAAGTCGATGAAGGGCTGAACATCAAACACGACATCAGCGTGCCCGTCTCGCTCATTCCCCAATTTGTAGCCGAAACCGATGCATTGCTCCAATCCAAAATACCAGGCATTCGCTTGGTCAATTTTGGCCATTTGGGTGATGGCAATCTGCATTACAACGTGCAAGCACCGCAGGGTGCGGATGGGCCTGCCTTTTTACGCGATCACGAAGACGAAGTGAACACTTGGGTGTTTGATCAAGTTAAAGCATTTAACGGGTCGATCAGCGCCGAACATGGTATTGGCAGCCTCAAGGTCGATAAACTCACACAGCACAAAGACCCCGCCGCGTTGGCCATGATGAAGGCCATCAAACAGGCTTTGGATCCTCAAAACATCATGAACCCTGGCAGAGTGATTAAAATTTAGGCCTCAGCTCAAATTGCATTCAAAGCCGTCGAACAACCCATTTTGATCAGCCCATGACCACACGCCCAATTCGCTCGCAATACGAAGATTTCATGCGCCACGTGAACGACCATGGCGTCTTCAAAGCCGACCGCACTGGTACAGGCACCACCAGCGTGTTTGGCCATCAAATGCGTTTTGATTTGAACGAAGGCTTTCCACTGGTGACCACCAAAAAAGTTCATTTGCGGTCCATCATCCAAGAACTCTTGTGGTTTCTCACAGGCTCAAGCAACAACAACTGGCTGCGAGAACGAGGCGTCACCATTTGGGATGAATGGGCGCGCGAAGACGGCGATCTTGGCCCTGTTTATGGCGTGCAATGGCGCAGTTGGCCCACCCCAGACGGTGGACACATCGATCAAATTGAAGACGTCATACGCACGCTTAAAACCAATCCTGATTCACGCCGCATCATCGTGAGTGCTTGGAATGTCGCCGAGTTGTCGAAGATGGCGCTCATGCCTTGTCATGCTTTTTTTCAGTGTTATGTGGCACCGCCCCAAGTCGAAGGCGGCAAAGGCAAACTCAGTTGCCAGTTGTACCAGCGCAGCGCCGACATTTTCTTGGGCGTGCCATTCAATATTGCCAGCTATGCTTTGCTCACCCACATGATGGCGCAGCAATGCGATTTGGATGTCGGTGATTTTATTTGGACCGGTGGTGATTGCCACGTTTATAGCAACCACAAAGAACAGGTTGCGCTGCAACTTAGCAGAGCGCCATTTGCCTACCCAACTTTGAACATCAAGCGCAAGCCTGCATCTATCTTTGAATACGAATACGAAGACTTTGAAGTGCTCGACTATCAGTGCCACGCAGCCATCAAGGCACCGGTGGCTGTCTAATGAAGCTCAAGCTCATTTACGCGCGCGCCGCCAATGGTGTCATTGGCTTGAACAATCAAATGCCTTGGCACCTGCCTGAAGACTTGGCTCATTTCAAACGCAGCACATTGGGCTGCCCCGTGCTGATGGGCCGAAAAACATGGGAATCTATTCCCGCCAAATTTAGGCCTCTTCCAGGCAGAGCCAATTTGGTGTTGACGCGTCAAATTGATTGGCGTGCAGAGGGCGCACATGTGGTGCATTCGCTGGCAGAAGGTATCACTTTGGCACTGGCGCATTGCCCAGAGGGCAAAGACTTGTGGGTCATGGGCGGCGCCGATATTTATGCCCAAGCAGTCGCCATCGCCGACGAGGCCGTGGTCACTGAAATTGAACAAGATTTTGCGGGTGATGCCTACGCACCTTCGCTAGATGGAACTTGGCACGAAACAACTCGCGACTCACACACAGCAGCGTCTGGTTTGAAATTCAGTTTTGTCACTTACCAACGGCTTGTTTGAAAGTCGATAGATTGCCATGAAACTTGCCACTTGGAATGTCAACTCTCTCACGGTGCGAGGCCCTCAGGTTATTGACTGGTTGAAGGCCCAAGAGTCGCTCGGCTCTGAACACGCTATCGACGTGCTTGCTTTGCAAGAACTTAAATTGACCGACGACAAGTTTCCACATGCAGCCTTCACTGAAGCGGGTTATCACGCGCAATGGTTTGGTCAAAAAACCTACAACGGTGTGGCGCTCATTTCTCGCAGCGAAGGCACACAGGTCGTCAAAAATATCCCGGGATTTGAAGATGACATGTCGCGCGTGATCACTGCCACTTTCGGCGATGTGCGTGTGATCGGTGGCTATTTTCCAAATGGCCAAGCCCCTGACAGTGACAAGTTCGCTTACAAAATGCGTTGGCTCGCGGCATTACACCATTGGGTTAAGCAAGAGATGACAGGCTACCCCAAGCTGGCATTGAT
>CAXNGF010000170.1:0-5049 GCA_964201905.1 Limnohabitans sp.
AACTCTGGGTGATTGTGCCCCAAGGTGTTGACCGCAATACCGCCCAACGCGTCCAAATACACTGTGCCATTCACATCCCACACTCGGCAACCCTGACCATGACTCAAGGCGATAGGCAGGCGGCCATAAGTGTTCATGGTGTGCGGCGAAGTGGCTTCAATGAAAGCAGACATGCGGAAACTCCTCTGAAAAGAAATCGGCCCAAAGAAGAGGGCCACTGAGATGAGATTTTAGAGGCAGAATTTAAGCTTCAAGTCTTATATAAGATACAATTCTTTTGCAATGCAGCATTGAGGCGATCCCTGATGCATGCCCATGATTTCCCACAACCTCTGATCGATGGTTTCAAATAACGCCAAAGAAGTTCTGATTCAAGGTATTACCTTGGACGGCCGCACCTTCCGCCCCAGCGATTGGGCTGAACGTTTGGCTGGTGTGATGGGGCAATTTAGGCCAGGCGGTGCCACTCCAGGAAGCCACCTCAGTTATTCGCCGTGGTGTATTCCGCAAACCCTAGGTGGCATCAAGTGTGTGGTGGTTCACACCGATTTGCGTGGCTATGAGCCCATGGCCTGGGACTTTCTCATGAATTTCGCCAAAGACAATCATCTTCAGGTTTCTGAGGCGTGTCTGTTGCCCGGCGCTTCCTCTACTTGATCTACAAAGGCCACTAAAATCATTGCCCTGAGTTAATTGAGGCCCACAAAAAAGCCGTCCTAAGACGGCTTTTTGCTTTTTCTTTGCTGACAGCGCACCCGTTTCAAACGGCGGCAACCCTAGTGGGTGCCGGGCTGATGATCAATTGATCAGGCGAGGGCCAAGGCTTTCACCTTGGTTGACAAGCGGCTCTTGTCGCGAGCTGCTTTGTTCTTGTGGAAGATGCCTTTGTCGGCAACTGTATCCACAACCGCTTGCATTTTGGCAAACAGTTCGGTTGCTTTGGTTTTGTCACCAGCCAGAACAGCTTTTTCAACGTTCTTAACGGCGGTGCGGTATTTGGAGCGCAGAGAAGTATTCGCTGCGTTCAGTTTCACGTCTTGGCGTGCGCGTTTCCGGCCTGATGCCAGGCGGGGGTTCTTTTTCTTGGGTTTTCCAGAAGCCATTTAATTTATATCCTAGTTGTCTGAGGATGTTGTCAGCAAAGCCGGCTATTGTATCAGCCAAACTGCTACTTGGAATAGGGGCCTGACAAGCGGGCGTTTCAGTCGCTACACTCTCTTCGTGAGCCTTCTTAAATCTGCATCCACCGTCTCCTTATGGACTCTGGCATCCCGCATCACGGGTTTGGCCAGGGACTTGCTCATTGCCTCTGCATTTGGTGCCAGTGCACTGACAGATGCCTTTAATGTGGCCTTTCGCATTCCAAATTTGTTTCGGCGGCTTTTTGCAGAGGGTGCTTTTAGTCAAGCATTTGTGCCTGTTTTAGCGGCCAGCAAAGCGCAAAACGGTGAAGAGGCTACGAAAAAGGCGGTTGATCATGTGGCGACGCTGTTGGCTTGGTCCCTGCTGCTTTTGAGTTTTGCGGGCGTTTTGGCTGCACCTTTCTTGGTCTGGGCCATGGCCAGCGGACTGCAGCAGCAGCCCGAATCGTATGAAGCGGCAGTGCATATGACGCGGTGGATGTTCCCCTACATTGGCTTTATGTCGATGGTGGCATTGTCGGCTGGCATATTGAATACTTGGAAAAAATTTGCAATTCCTGCTGCAACCCCTGTGTTGTTGAATTTGGCCATGATTGGAGCGGCTTGGTTACTTGCACCTTGGCTGAAGTCAAAGGGTATTCAGGCCATCTACGCCTTGCCCGTTGGCGTCATGTTGGGTGGCTTGATGCAATTGACGATTCAAATTCCCGCGCTTTCAAAAATAGGTTTGTTGCCTCGCATTGGCCTCACTTGGTCTGCTATTCGAGAGGCCGCTTCTGATCCTGCTTCTCGTCAAATCGCCACTTTAATGCTGCCAGCTTTGCTGGGAGTTGGGGTCGCTCAAATATCCTTGCTCATTAACACTCAAATCGCATCGCATTTAGCGCCAGGCAGTGTCAGTTGGTTGACCTATGCAGATCGCTTGATGGAGTTTCCAACCGCTATTTTGGGTGTGGCACTTGGCGCTGTCTTAATGCCTCAGTTGGCAGCAGCCCGCGCAAAGGGCGATCAATTTGAGTATGCAGCCATGCTAGATTGGGGCTTGCGTTTGGTTGTACTGCTGGCCTTACCGTGTGCTGCGGCATTGTTGGTTTTTTCTCAACCCTTGGTGTCGGTGCTTTATCACTACGGGGCCTTTACGGATCGTGATGTTCAGCAAACCACCTTGGCCCTGACTGGGTATGGTGTGGGTTTGTTGGGCCTGGTAGCCATCAAGGTCTTGGCGCCTGGTTATTACGCAAGTCAGGATATCAAAACGCCCGTGAAAATTGCCGTCATCGTGTTGTGTTTCACACAAGTGATGAATGTTGTGTTGGTTCCCCATTTGGCTCACGCGGGTTTGGCTTTGTCGATTGGCTTAGGCGCGTTACTGAATGCGGCCTGGTTATTGTTTGGTTTGATGCGCAAAGGCACTTACAAACCGCTGCCAGGATGGCGCGTTTTTGGTGCGCGTGTTCTTTTTGCCAGTATGTTGCTGGCCGCTTTTCTGGCTTGGGCAAGCATTTCATTCGATTGGTTGGCAATGAGGCAACAAGTTTGGGGCAGATTGGGCGCCATGGGCTTGGTGTTGAGCGGATCAGCTTTGTTGTATTTTGTTTGTTTGCGCATCAGCGGTCTGCGCTTGCAAGCCTTTGTTCGCCGTTAACGGGAGTCAGACACATGAATCTCCAGTTGACGGCAGTGACACCGATCAGTTACTTTAAAAGCTTGGTCGAAACAGACGCTAATTTTCCATTGCTAGAGGCGGCTGCGACCATTGCACAAGATGAAGAACCAGATTTGGACATTCAAGCTGTTTTGGCAAGCTCTGATGCACTGTTGGTTCGCTTGAAGCGTCGCTTGAAATTTGAATCAGATCCGCTGAAGACACTTTCTGTGCTGAATCAATTTTTCTACACGGAGTTGGGATTTGCTGGCAATGCGAACAATTTTTACGCGCCAGAAAACAGTTATTTGAACGAGGTGTTCAGGTCGCGAAGAGGTATTCCAATTTCAATTGCGATTATCTGGTTAGAGCTTGCGCAGGCTTTGGGCTTGCAAGCTGAAGGAGTGTCTTTTCCTGGTCATTTCTTAGTCAAAGTGACACTGCCTGAGGGCTTGATTGTCCTTGACCCTCTCACTGGCGATTCATTGGGTTTAGACAACTTGGCAGAGCGCTTGGCGCCTTTTCGTGCCCACATGGGAGCCTCAGAGGACATGGACACGCCCTTGGGTCTTTTTTTGCAGCCCGCTCTGCCGCGCGACATATTGACCAGAATGCTTCGAAATCTCAAAGAGATTTTCAGCAGTCAAGCTGATTGGAACAGGCTTGTTTTGGTCATGGATCGTTTGATTGTTCTCAATCCAGAAGCACTTTTTGAAGTCCGTGATCGTGGTTTGGCACTGATTGAATTAGGTCAAAAAGAGCGTGCGCTGATTGACTTGACACGCTATGTTGCTGAACTGCCCAATGCCACGGATGCTGAGGCCGTGAAGCAGCGCTTGTCAATTCTTCAAACGGAATAAGCAGGCCCCTGTGGGCTGGGCAGAAGCTCTGATAAGAGTGAGTTGCTGTTTGTGACGAGAGCTTTTATTTCACCACAACTTGTTCGCCATCACCCTGCACGGCAATCAGTCCAATTTGATAAACCTTTTCTCCTGAATGCCGCAAGGTTTCTGCGCACGCTTGGGCATGGGCCGCATCAATGACGACCACCATGCCGATGCCATTGTTGAAGGTGCGGTTCATTTCTTTGTCATCAATGCTGGCTGTTTTTTGAAGCCAAGCAAACAATTCAGATTGAGGCCAACTGCCCTTGACCAAATGGGCTGCAGTGCCCTCGGGTAAGACTCGCGGAATATTTTCAAGCAAGCCACCACCCGTAATGTGCGCCAGTGCTTTGATAGGATGGACGGACAATGCATGGAGCACAGACTTCACATAGAGTCTGGTTGGCGCCATGATGGCTTCTTTGAATGGCTGCCCATCTAGTGTTTCTGGCAACTGTCCATTCGCACGCTCAATGCATTTGCGTACCAAGCTAAAGCCATTGGAATGCACGCCATGAGAGCCTAGGCCTAATACAATATCACCTGCTTTCACATCTTTGCCCGACAGGATTTTTGATTTTTCAACGGCACCGACGGCAAAGCCGGCAAGGTCATATTCACCTGCAGGGTACATACCTGGCATTTCAGCGGTTTCGCCGCCAATGAGTGCGCAGCCAGACATTTGGCAACCGTTGGCAATACCGCCGACGACAGTGGCGGCCGTTTCGACATCCAATTTGCCGCAAGCAAAATAATCTAAGAAAAACAAGGGCTCAGCGCCTTGGACCAGAACATCGTTGACACTCATAGCGACCAAGTCGATGCCGACGGTGCTGTGCATGTTCCACTCAAACGCCAATTTCAATTTGGTGCCAACACCATCGGTGCCAGAAACAAGAACGGGTTCTTTGTACCGCTTAGGGACTTCGAATAAAGCACCGAATCCACCAATTCCTGCTAAGACGCCCTCGCGCATGGTTTTTTTGGCCAAGGGTTTGATGCGTTCGACCAAAGCATCGCCCGCGACGATATCGACGCCAGCGTCTTTGTAGGAGAGAGGGGTTGAGCTCATGTGAAAAATGGGGAATTTGTGGGAAAGAGGGCGTGGGGACTAAAATCAAGCCTTATTTTAAGGTCAGCACGTCTTGTGCTGATCAAAGCCTGTAGCTTCTTTCAATTTACTTTCACCTCAAATAGCCCATATGACCCTCAATCCAAGCTCCAAACGGCTGATACTGTGGACAGGTGTCGCGATTTTGGTTGTCATGCTTTTGTGGGTTTTGGGGCCTGTTTTGGTGCCCTTCACTGTTGCGGCAGTTTTAGCCTATGCGCTTCAACCTCTGGTGATGCAGTTGCAAAAGCTCATTCCCTTCATGCC
>CAXNGF010000171.1:0-5047 GCA_964201905.1 Limnohabitans sp.
TAAAGGCTTGCGCATCGAAAAAAAAGGTGGCCTTCATGCGGGGCAACCGTGATTTCTTGATGGGCTCAGCTTTCCTCAACGACTGCCATGTGCTTGATCTGCAAGACCCTACCGTACTTAAATTTGCATCTCAACAATGGCTTCTCTCCCATGGTGACGCTGGTTGTTTAGGCGACACAGACTACCAAGCCTTTCGACAAATGGTCAGACAATCGAGTTGGCAAAAAGACTTTTTGGCTAAGCCCTTATCCGAGAGGGAGAGCATTGCCAGGCAACTTCGGGCACAAAGCGAAATGCTCAAAAAAAATCCAAGCGCAGCTTATGCCGATGTCGCAGATGAGTGGTCTATTCAGCTGCTTCAACAAGTCGGCGCTGCATGCCTAGTTCATGGGCACACCCACCGTCCTGGGCATCACAGCCTGGGGCAAGACACGCTCATGCAACGCTTGGTTTTAAGTGACTGGGAAGCTGCATCGGCAACGCCTCGTGCCGAAGTTTTGCGCTGGCATTCCGAGGGCCAAGTCGAACGAATCAACTTGTTGCCTTGAAGTTTTCCTTGCCTATTTGACTGTGTGCTAGCTTTACGCCTGCCTTGCGGCATCAAGCTTCAATCAGCTACGCAATAAATTCTTCAAAGCATTTTGCAATCGCCGCGCCAGCTTAGGTTCGTGCGTCGATGACAAAACTGCTGTGACATCCAAGGCCCAAGTTTGCTCCGGGCCAGGTTGGTTTTTGCGAGTGAGCAATTGAAGTTGCAACGCGCGTCGCTCATTCAAATTCTCTGCAGGCGTTGGCACTTCAGCAGCCATTTCCAAACGCAAAATGGCTTCGCCTGCAGTAGCGGCAGGAGCTTGGCTAACCGCTTGTGACCACGCGGCCCTTGCAGCTAGGTTGACATTGCGACCCAGATCTTGTGCCGTGGGCACCAAGTCGGCTTGGCGCTTTTCCCATGCAGCAAGCAAGTGCGTTAAGGACTCACCATGAGCCTGCGCGGCCAGCTTGCGCAAGGCCATTTCTGCGTGCTCCATGGCATCGCGCTGGGCTCTGAAAGCAGCATCACCAAGTCGCGGGCCACGTTCTTCACGATCACCACGATCACCCCCTCGGTCAAAACGACCGCCATTCTTATCACCAAAACCGCCTTTGTCAGAGCGCGGAGCCCCCTTGCCATCTCGGCGATCTCCTGGCCCGCCGCGACCTGTTGGTGTGGGTACCGATTTCTTTTGACCAGGGCGGTCATCACCCCGCATGGCCACCAAGGGGCGCGCTGGCTTGGGTGCTTCAACGGGCTTGACGGGCTCTGGGGCTTGGTTAGAAGACGAATCTGTTTCAGAGTCATTTGATTCTGTTGCAGGGGCTTCATGGGCACTAATTTCAACCGCCACAGAAGCAGGAACGACATCGGCATTGGCCTTGGCTTGCCCTTTCAGTGCCGCATCCAAAGCAGCCATGGCTGTCTTTATTTTTTGAACATCGCCCGAGGCGTTGGCCGCTTTCAATTCATTGGATGCATCTAGCACCAGTCGGTCGTGAGCCGATAAGGGGACATTTGAAACGTGCTCACGCGAGTTGGTTTTGCGACTGAAAGCTTCATCAATGGGTTTGCGAAAAGCCTCCCACATTTTTTGTTCAATGCGGCGATCCATGGGGACGCTTTGCGCTTCCGTTTGCCAGTTTTGTTGCAAAGCTTTGACCGCATCGACTCGCAAAAGTGGCGCTGCTCCAAGCTGTTCAGCTTCTGCAATCAAGGCTTGGCGTCTAGCAGTGCTGGCTTTTTGAGCCGCTTCCAAAGGTGCTGCTGCATTGTTCAGAGCCTGCCTCCAAAGGGGTTGCAGTTCTGCAAAAGCTTTTTCACTCAAATGACCGGCCGAGCGCCAGCGATCGCCAAACTGATGCAACGCCCGCAAGTGCGCACGCCAATCTGCATTTTCAGCATTGGCCTCACCCCAAGCCTTCACCTCTTCAATCAATGCCAAGCGTTGAGCGCGGTGCTCACTGGCTTCGTGTTTGATTTTGTCCAGCCAGGTTTGAACCACTTTGTAGGCGTTGTTGCATGCAGCATCAAAGCGCTTCCAAAGTGCATGATTTGGCAAGCCCCCTTGATCGGCTTTTTTCCACTCCTCACGCAACTGCCGCAAGGCGTCTTGCATTTTTCGACCGCCCACGGTGGGTTCAAGGTGAAACTCCTCCTTGGCGGGGGTTGGGGTTGCAGAAGTTGTTTCTGCCACATAAATTACTGGATCATTGGCAACACTTACGTTGGCAACACTTTCACTACCAACTTCAGGTTCAGCCCGTATGTCGTCATCCTGTTGCGCTACTTCTTGTACTTGAGTAGCAACTTCTGTGACGACTTCTGTGACGACTTGTGCTTTGACAGGTACTTTTTTGAACAGGCCTTCCGCCTTCAAAACCAATGCCAAACGCGATTGATCAGCAACATGACGCTGCCAACCCTCTGTATCACCCGCCGCGATTAAAGCCTCATGGACTTTCAAGTCCATGTTGGTATCCATGTTGCGCCCATGGTCCTTCAGTGCTTGTTTGAGAAGCAGTAAGTTGGCTTCATTGTTCTCAGCTGACAACAAGGTCATGGCACCTGTGACAGCTTGGTTGGCAGCTTCGCGCAAAGCCAATCTTTGCGCGGGGTCCATTTTGGTGTTGCTGACCTTGGGAGTTTTGCCAGGCTTGTTGTCGGACTCAGCGCTTGCACCATCGGCGCCTGTCTGCGATGCATTGGCCGCAAACGAAGAATCTGCAGTGTGCTTATCTTGTTTATCTTGCTCGGCTTGACCGGTTGAATGGCCGCTGTGCCCGCCACGTGCCAATCGAATTTCCTCGGCCCAAACAGGGACAGAAGGCAAAATTTCATTGGCATCTTCTCTGGCCGATTTGGCCTGAAACAAAGCGCCTTCAAAGGCCTCCCAAACACTGCTTAATTGGTGCCGAGAAGCATCGAGTTGAGGCGGAAATTTCAAATCAACACTGTGCCAAGATCCGTCTTCAGTGAGGGCATGGGCTTGTTGATGCCAATTTGCCACATCTGACTGCAAGAGTTCATTGGCAGCAGTAGCTTCTTTCAAACTTTTGGTAGAAAGCACTTCAATGCGTTGCGCCAACAGCACTGCTGTTTCGCGCTGCACCATGACTTGGTGCTGCAAATCTTCAACTGCTTTGATTTTTTCATTCAATTGCAGCTTGAGGCTTGCCAAGGGTTCACGCGAAAGCGGTGCACCTGCTTTGGCGGCATCTCTTTGCCAAGCCATGGCATCGGCAATGTTCAAACGCGAAGACGTCAACATGGCATTGGCCCGTTCAGCCCATTCAGAGGCCAATACATCTTGGCCATGCGCTCGCTTCAACTCATCCAACTTTTCTCGAAGTACTTTGGCAGCGCCTTTGTCTCGCACCGAGACCTCTTTGTAAACGTGCTGCAAGTCTTCTTGGGATGGCTCAGTCTGAAGCCAATCACGCAATTTGGCGGCTCGCTCACCGGATGTTTGAGCGGTAAAGGCACCCCCGGTCAAGTTGTCTAGGGCTTGCAAGTCTGGGGGCTTAGGAGAAGAAGAAGTCACAGTCACAACACAAAAAGATAAAGAAGCTATTTTCACCGAGGAAGACGGGCCTCGATATGCAGAAAGCATCTATTTTTGATTTTTTTTATAATTCACTGTTCCTCTAATCCAATTCAAGCTGTGCCTCACCCCCCCTTTCATGAAACCGCTGGGCAATTTATCCTTCGCTTTTGGCGCGGACTTTTGACCTTTGGGGGTGATATTGGCCGTGGCTTTGTGAACATTTCCCATCACAGTTTTGCAGTGCTGGGGTTGCTTGCCTTGATCCTCTGCATGCTGGCTCTGGCTCGCCCAGAGGTTCGCACTCTGACCGTGCAAAGCGTGCAGGGCTGGCTATTTACACGTCTTCACATTTCTGATGCGGAGGACGAACAGCAAAAAGTATTGCTGAGAAGTTTGGCCGCGCCAGCAACAGATCTGTCGCCCCTCCAATTGAACCTGGTTCAAGCTGTGAAAAGCAAATACAGGGTTGCGCCAGAACCTTTGAACGCCTTGATTTTGGAAGTATTTGACTTGGCCGATCGGTCGGCACTTGACCCCACTTTAATTCTGGCGGTCATAGGCGTTGAGTCCAATTACAACCCCTTTGCCAACAGTCCTACGGGAGCAAAGGGTCTGATGCAAGTTATCGCTGAAGTTCATTCTGAACAATTCACCCCCTACGGAGGGGCCATGGCCATTTTCGACCCCAAAACAAACCTCAGAATTGGCGTCAAAATTCTCAAAGAATGTATTGATTTGACTGGCAGCCTTGAGGAGGGACTCCGACTTTACAAGGCAGGCGAGGAGTCGGTTTCCCAAGAAACTGAATACTTAGCGCGTGTTTTGGCTGAACAAGAACGCCTGCGTCAAGCCATAGCCAAGAATTCAAAAGACACCCAAGCCAAGGACAACCCTAGCCCCAAAAAGTGAATCCTTGCGGTCCATTTAGCCCCAAGCAGGCGGCCCAATAAAACCGGCCTTAATGCAACTGGACACCTCCTCGGCTACACTTAGGGTGTGCGCAACTGGCGATAGGAGCCTGGCCCTCGCTTTTCATAGCGTGCCAGCCTCGGACGTGGAAATTGGTGGGTTTTCCCCACCTTCAACCACTAGGGAGCGTGCACCTTGTTCCAGTATTCAGGGGCACAAGGTTTCAGCCGTTCGCCTGGGCAGCCCTTGCCATTTTGAGGTTTACAGCACCTCAATTGTGCAAGGAACCATCCATTGAGGCCTGCCATGTATTCAAGAAATATTCTGATTGAACAAACCGATCCCGAGATTTTTGCAGCCATCCAGGCTGAAAACGCCCGCCAGGAGCATCACATTGAGCTGATTGCCAGCGAGAACTACGCATCACCTGCAGTCATGGCGGCTCAAGGCTCACAACTCACCAACAAGTACGCCGAAGGCTACCCTGGCAAGCGTTACTACGGTGGTTGCGAATATGTTGACATTGCCGAGCAATTGGCCATTGACCGCGTCAAACACAT
>CAXNGF010000172.1:0-5044 GCA_964201905.1 Limnohabitans sp.
AGTGATTAACCTGTCTGGAGGGGGCCGCCTCGAAATCGGGGGGGGTGGGGGTGGGTGGGGTGCTATGGGTTTCTAATTGGTTTTGTAAAAATTATCCCCACACAGACTTAATCAAGTAACGTCGATTTAAGCAAGCGCGATCTTTCAACTTGTGTGTTTTGACCCTTTAATAAAGACAGACGAGTATTCCGAACTGTTATCTTCGTTTTGCGTATCAGACTGTTAACGCCAAATGCCCCTGACACTTTTAGGAATGGCGGTATTTATGGCGGTATTTTTAATTTAATTAAATTAAAAATATATATAAATAAAGGGTTTCAGGGTATTTTGTGATTCCTGTCGGAGCGCCAGAGATTAGCCTCAACAAATACCAAATAGCCTCATTGATTGAGATCACATGCAATTCTTTTTAAGGGCCATGACGTCTACTTGCAAGTCATGGGCCCAAGCTCGGCGATTCCTGCCATGAGCCAATTGAAGCTCCCCAAAATTGACCACAGCCTTCAAGCCTTGAGCATTCAGTGTGCTCCAAATAGAAGCCAACAAAGTGTCGTCACCCACAAAGCGAGCAGCCATGCTAATGCTTTCGGTGCGCGTATCTATAAACTGCAAAGCCAAAGCCTGAATAGGTGAATCAGCTTCAATAGCAGATTGAAGAAGGTTGGAATGAAAAGGCAACATGCCAATGCCATCGCCGGTAGTGCCTTCTGGAAATACGGCCAGCACATCGCCGTTTTGAAGTGAAAGCGCCATGTCTTTGACCATGCGCATGGCGTCTTTTCGTTGTGCTCTTTCAATGTACAAAGTGCCAGCACCGGTGGCCAAAGTGCCTAGCAGTGGCCAGCCTCGCAATTCGGATTTTGAAACAAAACGACAGTGACGGGTGGCATGGATTACCAAAATGTCCAACCAAGAAATGTGATTGCATACCAACAGCGCAGGCCCTGTGGTAACAGGCTTGCCGCGAACTTCTAAATCGATGCCCCAAATTCGCAGGAGTTGCATGGCCCAAGCTTGGACACGCGCTTCACGTTGCTGGGGAGTGAGCTGTGGAAACCGAAAATAAATGGTGACCCAACCCATCAGGACATGCCAAAAGCCACGCAGCAATTTGAAGGCTGCGCGCATGGTCAGGCTTGATACGCCAGTTGCCCGCTGACCAAGGTGTATTTAACGCGGCCAGGCAAGTCATAACCAGAAAACGGTGTGAACTTGCCTTGACTGCGCAAGTTCTCAGCCGTCACTTGCCAATGCGCTTCAGGATCCAAAATACACACATCAGCTTGTGATCCCACTTTCAATTGGCCCATGTCTTGTTTGATCACATGTGCCGCTTCGTTGGTAATGGTGGCCATGGCACGAAGCAGTGGCACTTTGCTGTCTTGCGACCATTTAAGCGCCAAGCTCAGCAACAACTCAAGGCCCGTGGCGCCGGGTTCTGCTTCTGCAAATGGAAGCGCTTTTTCATCTTCGCTCACTGGGCTATGGTCGGACACCAACGCATCGATGGTGCCGTCGGCCAAGGCTTCGCGCAGTGCATCGCGATCGCGTTGTTGGCGCAGTGGGGGCGAAACACGCGCGCGGCTGTCGAAGTAGCCCACATCGGCATCAGTTAGGTGCAAGGAGTTGATGCTGACATCACAAGTGATGGGCAATCCATCGGCTTTGGCTTGGCGCACCAAGGCCACGCCAGCGGCGCTGCTGATGCGGCACAAGTGCACATGCGTTTTGGTGCTTTTGAGCAATTCAAAGATGGTGTGCAAGGCGATGGTCTCTGCGGCTACGGGCACGCTCGACAAACCCATGCGCGTGGCCAAGGGGCCACTGGCCGCCACGCCTTTGCCTAGGTGTCATTCTTGAGGACGCAACCACACGGTGTAGCCAAATGAGTTGGCGTATTGCAAAGCACGCTGCAACACTTGGGTGTTTTCAAGCGCCACTTCGGCTTGGCTGAAACCCACGCAACCTGCTTCAGTGAGCTGAACCATTTCAGTCAATATTTCGCCCTTCAAACCGCGCGTCAACGCACCAAGAGGCATGACCTTGGAGCGATTGAGTTTTTCGGCTTTGAAGCGCAGCATCTCCACAAGGCCAGGCTCGTCCAACACAGGATCTGTGTCGGGTGGGCACACCAAACTTGTCACGCCACCTGCCACAGCAGCGGCCAACTCTGAATCGAGCATGCCTTCGTGCTCATGACCAGGCTCTTTCAAGCGCACAGACAAATCAACCAAGCCAGGCATCACGATGCAGCCTTTGGCATCGATGGTTTTTTGAGCTTGAAAACCTTCAGGCGCCTTGCCAATGGCCACAATTTTGCCGGCCGATATGGCCACATCGGCCACTGCATCTGTGTTGCTTTGCGGGTCTAGCACCCGGCCGCCTTGAATCAAAATTTTCATGGTCTTTGATCTTTCTTTTTTTACTTATTTTTTCTAATGCTTATTTATGCCTCATTGCCCGCCACGATGCTCATCACCGCCATGCGCACCGCAATGCCAAAGGTCACTTGCGGCAAGATCACGCTTTGCGGACCATCCACCACCGCAGAATCAATTTCGACACCTCGGTTGATAGGGCCAGGGTGCATCACGATGGCGTCTGGTTTGGCCAGTTGCAGTTTTTCGGGCGTGAGGCCAAAGCGTTTGAAGTACTCTTGACTGGAGGGCAACAAAGCACCGCTCATGCGCTCGCTTTGCAGACGCAAAGTAATGATCACATCGCAGTCTTTGATGCCTTCTTCTAAATTGTGAAAAACCTTAACGCCCATTTGAGACATGTCTGCGGGCACCAAGGTTTGCGGGCCCACCACTCTAACTTCAGCACAGCCCAAGGTGGTCAGTGCATGAATGTCTGAGCGAGCTACGCGCGAGTGCAACACGTCGCCCACAATGGCCACCGTCAGGTTGCTGAATTCTTTTTTGTAATGGCGAATGGTGTACATGTCGAGCAAACCCTGCGTCGGGTGAGCGTGACGGCCATCGCCTGCGTTAACCACGTGGACATGAGGCGCCACATGTTGAGCAATGAGATAAGGTGCGCCCGACTCTGAGTGTCGCACGACAAAAATATCAGCCGCCATGGCCGACAAATTGGCAATGGTGTCGAGCAGCGATTCGCCTTTGGAGGCAGATGAGCGTGCAATGTCGAGGTTGATCACATCGGCCGACAAACGGGTGGCGGCAATTTCAAATGTCGTGCGAGTACGGGTGCTGTTTTCAAAGAACAAGTTGAAAACGCTTTTGCCGCGCAGCAAGGGCACTTTTTTAACTTCGCGGTCACTCACGCTCACAAAGTTGGCTGCTGTGTCTAAGATGTGCGTCAGAATGTCGCGCGACAAACCTTCGGTCGACAACAAGTGAATAAGTTCACCGTTCTTGTTGAGTTGGGGGTTGCGTTTGTAGAGCATTGTTATTTTTTTCCTACTGAACTTGAATCATCTTGGGCTTGCACTTCAAAACTAAACTCGCCGTTGTCCAAGCGCGCCAGCGCCAAGGATTGCGAGTCAGGCAAGGCCACGCGAGCGGCTGCAAAGTCAGCTTGAATCGGCAGTTGCCTGCCGCCGCGGTCTACCAATACAGCCAGTCTCACGTTGGCGGGGCGGCCGTAATCAAA
Source organism: Limnohabitans sp. (assembly GCA_964201905.1). Taxonomy (GTDB): domain Bacteria; phylum Pseudomonadota; class Gammaproteobacteria; order Burkholderiales; family Burkholderiaceae_C; genus Limnohabitans_A. The sequence goes on from CAXNGF010000172.1 coordinate 3,616, forward strand.
CATCTCATTGATCACCGCGCGAATGGTGCGACCGGTGTAGAGCACATCGTCCAAAATGAGTACGTCTGCGCCTTGAATTTCAAAAGGCAAGGTGGTTTGCCCCCCTGATGACAAACCGCGTTGCGCAAAATCATCGCGGTGCATGGCAGAAGAGATGCTGCCGTGTTTGCCACTGAGTCCCAAGTCTTTTTGCAAACGCTCGGCCAACCAAGCGCCGCCAGAAGTGATGCCAACCAATCGGGTTTCTGCGGTGCACATCGATCGCACACCGCGCAAGAGTTCGCCGTACAGCGCCTCTGCATTCAAAGCCAATGCACTCACGGCAGACTCCTTAAAAATTGTTCCAAAATAATACAAGCAGAAGCGGCGTCAGCATCTTTAGCGCCACTGGACATAGCTTCAGTGGTGCTGTAACGCTCATCCACTTCGTAAACGTTGAGACCAAATCGGCCGCGCAATTGGCGAGCAAATTTTTGCGCGCGCAAAGTATTTTCGTGGGAGGCTCCATCGGGGTGAAACGGTACGCCCACCACCAATGCATCTGGCATCCACTCTTTGATGCGTTTTTCAATCAGTGCAAAGCGGGCATCACCTTCTGCCACCACAGTGGCTTGCGGTGTAGCTTGTAGCAACATTCGATTACCGACCGCCACACCCGTGCGTTTGAGGCCAAAATCAAAAGCCAAAAAACTCTGCAAAGACGCAGGCACAATGAGCGCCTGGTCTAGCGTCATGCGTGGCCCGCCTCGTTGGAAAGCATCCAAGCCTTTACGCCCAAAAGGGCCAAGGCCTTTTCATAGCGTTGCTCGATGGGTGTTTCAAAAATAATGTCGGGATTGGCCTCCACAGTGAGCCAGCTGTTTTCACCAATTTCAGATTCAAGCTGCCCCTCGCCCCAAGAGGCATACCCCAAGGTGACCAAGACACGTTTGGGCCCAGAGCCGTTAGACAAGGCTTCCAGCACGTCCTTAGAGGTGGTCATGGCCAAGCCACCCGGAACGCTCAAGGTTGACGCATAAATGGAGCTTGGAGGCTCTAACTGATTGGCTGCTTCGATATTTGCTTCAGTATTTGCCGAAGTATTTTCAGAAATTTTAGGCGCTTCAGAGTTTTCGGCACTTGCCAACCAAATAGGCTCGTGCAACACAAAGCCTCGCTCGGTTTGAATCGGGCCGCCATGCAATACATTGGATTGCAATAAGTCTTCGCGGTGCAATGGAAGATCGACTTTGTCAAACAAATGCTTCAAACTGAGTTCGCCGGGCTTGTTGATGATCAAACCCATGGCGCCCCGCTCTGAGTGTTCACACAAATAAACCACACTCTTGGCAAAAGTAGGGTCCTCCAGACCGGGCATGGCAATCAAAAAATGATGCGAAAGCAGAGTGGAGGCAAAATCGGCAGACATGTCCCAATTTTAACGGCCTCC
>CAXNGF010000173.1:0-5034 GCA_964201905.1 Limnohabitans sp.
GCTGGCCTTGCCAAATTCAAGACCTCGCTCATAGGCGGACAGACTTTTTGAGATTTTGATTAAAGGGAACATAAAAATCATTATCATCCGCATATGACATTTTTGGCAATCGACGTCGGTAACACTCGTTTGAAGTGGGCGCTTTACGATCGGCCGCATACCCAAGCCAATGTGTTGGCACAGGGTGCGGAATTCTTAGAGAACATCGAAACCCTTGCCGACGGGCCTTGGGCCAGCGTGCCTGCGCCCCACCGCATGCTAGGTTGCGTGGTGGCTGGCGATGCCGTGAAGCGGCGTGTTCAAGAACAAATGGAGCTTTGGGATGTGGCGCCGCAATGGGTGGTCTCTTCCAACGAAGAGGCGGGCGTGTTCAATGGCTACGACCATCCCACTCGTTTAGGCTCTGACCGTTGGGTGGCCATGGTGGGCGCACGCCATCGCATGTTGGCTCAAGGATTAGAGAAACCTTTGGTGGTGGTCATGGTGGGCACTGCTGTCACGGTGGAAGCACTTGATCAGCATGGCAAATTTTTAGGTGGTTTCATTTTGCCAGGGCACGGCATTATGTTGCGCGCTCTCGAATCGGGTACTGCTGGATTGCACGTGCCAACGGGCGAGGTCAGACCTTTTCCCACCAACACCAGCGATGCACTCACCAGCGGCGGCACTTATGCCATTGCGGGCGCCTGTGAGCGCATGGTGCATCACCTAAGAGAGCACACAGGCATTGAGCCACATTGCGTCATGACGGGTGGTGCGGGTTGGAAGATGGCACCCAGCATGGCCATTCAATTTGAACTGGTCGATAGTCTTATTTTTGACGGACTTTTAAAGCTGGCGCAAACCCGATTTGCTTGAGAACTTCAAGCTGCATCTGGCGAGTAAGCGTTTGTCAGTTGCATTAAATGCAATCGCTCTTGTTCATTTTCCAAGTAGGGTGCCAGCAGCAACAGCACATGCCGCGCACCGCGCGCTAGTGCATCACCCGCACTCTCGGGTTCCATGGCGTGGCGTGGGTTGCGCACGTATTCATAACTGAGCCAGTAAGTTACAACCACCGACATGCTGGCCGACAGGGTGCTGAAGGTTTCGGGCTCATTGCGAATGTGGCCTTGGTTAGCCAAAGCTTGTAGCAATTGGTGAAGCGATGCCGTTTTAACTTCTAAGATGTGTTTGAAGTTGGTTTCCAAATGCCGGTTTTTAGACAGCAAATCGTTCAGGTCGCGGTACAAAAACCGGTGCTCCCAAATGAGCTCGAACAGGGAATGTAAAAAGAACCATGCGTCTTCTACGTCTTTCACATCTTGGCTGGCCTCTAACAACTTCAGTATGTCTTCTTTGTAGTTGTCAAAAAGGTGACTGACCAATTGGTCCTTGGCGGGAAAGTGGTAATACAAATTGCCAGGGCTGATGTTCAGCTCAGAAGAAATGAGCGTGGTCGACACGTTGGGCTCACCATAGCGATTGAACAAGTCTAAAGAGACTGTTGCAATTCGCTCGGCGGTGCGTCGAGGGGCTTTTTTAACCATGCTTTACGACTTGGTGGACCTGGTCGTTTTTGCCGTGGGTCGTTTTCGGGTGGGTGCCTTGGGCGCTGAGGGCGGCGCTTTTTTGCTCAAAGCCGCTTCAAGGGCCGCCACACGCTCTTTCAAATCAGCTACTTCATGGGCTGTGGGCAGGCCTAAACTTTGGAGTGCCCGCGCCACGCGGTCTTCAAACACATGCTCAAGCCGGTCAACCTTGGCGACCATGGGCTGAACAAGCCCAGCGCTCAGTCCTTGTGTCATTTGGTTAAAGTGGGCTGCCGCTTCATGTATTTTTTCTTGCGCTGCGGCTTGTGATTTGCGCTGAAACGCCATGCCTTCGGCTACCAAGGTCTCAAAGGTTTTGCTGCCTTGCGCCCGGGCCTGAGCTTGGGCTTGGGCCAAGGCGCCTAGACCCGCTAGCCAAATATCTTTAGAGGCGGCGCTGTGCACAGGTTCGCTTGGATTGGACGCGCCTTTGGCGGACTTTTTAGGTGTGGTGGGGGCCATGGAAACTCCGAACTTCTTGGGGTTGACCAGTAAGGCCTCACTTTAACCGCTGCAGACTGGCCTGCCAAGGCTTATAAAATACAGTTTTAGAAAGAAAAAACATGTCCGTTCTGATTACCGGTGGCGCAGGCTTCATTGGTGCCAATTTTGTCTTGGATTGGGTGGCCCACACCGACGAAAAAATAGTCAATCTGGACAAACTCACCTATGCAGGTAATTTGGAGTCCTTGGCCTCCTTGAAAAATAATCCTCAACATGTTTTTGTGCAAGGTGACATTGGCGATGTTGGTTTAGTGACCCAATTGTTGGCCGAACACCAGCCCCGTGCCGTGTTGAACTTTGCAGCTGAAAGCCATGTTGATCGTTCTATTCATGGCCCTGGAGAATTCATTGAAACCAACATTGTGGGCACCTTTCATTTGTTGGAGTCGGTGCGTGGTTATTGGCATGGCTTAAGCCCTGAAGCGCAAAGTCAGTTTCGCTTCTTACACGTCTCTACCGATGAGGTTTATGGCAGTTTGACGCCCCAAGATCCTGCTTTTACAGAACAGCATCAATACGAACCCAACAGTCCTTACAGCGCCAGCAAGGCGGCCAGCGATCATTTGGTTCGTGCATGGCATCACACCTATGGTCTGCCCGTGCTCACCACCAACTGCAGTAACAACTACGGCCCTTTGCACTTTCCTGAAAAGCTCATTCCACTCATGATTGTCAATGCGCTGGCGGGCAAGCCTTTGCCTGTGTATGGCGATGGCATGCAAGTGCGAGATTGGCTTTATGTGAAAGACCACTGCAGCGCCATTCGCCGTGTTTTAGAGGGCGGCCGCTTGGGCGAGACTTACAACGTGGGCGGTTGGAACGAAAAGCCCAACATTGAAATTGTGAAAACGGTGTGCGCCTTGCTCGATGAGTTGCGCCCACGTGCAGACGGTGAGAGCTATGCGCAGCAAATTACTTATGTCAAGGATCGCCCCGGCCACGACAGGCGTTATGCCATTGACGCTCGCAAAATTGAAAAAGAATTGGGTTGGAAGCCTGCTGAAACATTTGAGACCGGCATTCGCAAAACGGTGGCTTGGTACTTAGACAATTCCGAATGGGTGGCGCACGTGCAAAGCGGCGCTTACCGCGATTGGGTGTCTAAGCAATACACAGCATGAAAATTCTATTGCTCGGCAAAAACGGTCAGCTTGGCTGGGAACTGCAGCGCAGCTTGGCCCCTTTGGGTGAGTTGCTGGCGCTAGATCGCCAAAGCACTTCACATTGCGGCGACCTCAGCAATTTAGAAGGTCTGGCTGAAACAGTGCGTGCGTTTCAACCCGATGTGGTGGTCAACGCTGCCGCTTACACGGCAGTCGATAAGGCTGAATCAGATCAGCCAACTGCGCACCTGATTAACGCGCTGGCACCGGAAGTATTGTCTCGAACGTGTGAAGCCTTGGGTGCTTACCTTGTGCATTTTTCCACCGACTACGTGTTTGATGGTGCTGGCCATACACCTTGGCTTGAGTCGGATACCACAGGGCCGGTGAATGTTTATGGTCGAAGCAAGCTGGCAGGTGAGCAAGGCATTGCCAAGCAAGGGGCAAAGCATGTCATTTTTAGAACCAGCTGGGTGTATGGCACCGAAGGCGGCAACTTTGCCAAAACCATGCTGCGTTTGGCGCAAGAGCGCGAAAAGATGGCTGTCATCAACGATCAATTTGGTGCGCCCACAGGTGCGGCCTTGTTGGCGGACATCACGACTTTGTGCTTGCAGCAGGCGCAGCCCCTGACAGGCATTTACCATTTGGCTGCAGCAGGCGAAACGTCATGGCATGCCTATGCCCAATACGTCTTGCAATCGGCTCAAGCCCTCAAGCCTGGTTTGAATTACACGGTCAAAGAAGTTGCAGCGGTTCCGACCAGCGAGTTTCCAACGCCTGCAGCCCGTCCCCTGAACTCTAGGCTCAATTGCAGCCAACTGGAAAACGCCCTTCAACTGAAATTGCCGGCTTGGCAAACAGGGGTCGACGCCATGCTCGCAAAAATTTTGTGAACTTGGGCCAGCCTGCGGTGTTAAATGCCGCAAAAGTGTTCACAATACGGCTCTGAAAGCTCCTATTCCAATGAGCAAGCGCTGACTTGCATGTAACCACTTTGACGGCCCATCATGACTGACATCGATTCTTTGGCGCACATTTCACCTCGCGATAAAGCAGAAATCTTGGCGCAAGCCTTGCCCTACATTCGCAAGTTCCATGGCAAAACATTGGTCATTAAATATGGCGGCAATGCCATGACCGATCCGGCCTTGCAAGCAGACTTTGCTGAAGATGTGGTGCTGCTCAAACTGGTAGGCATGAACCCTGTGGTGGTCCATGGTGGGGGCCCGCAAATTGAAACAGCCTTGAACCGCTTGGGCAAAAAAGGCGAATTCATTCAAGGCATGCGCGTGACCGATGCCGAAACCATGGAAGTGGTCGAGTGGGTCTTGGCCGGAGAAGTGCAGCAAGACATTGTGGGTTTGATCAATCAAGCCGGTGGTAAAGCGGTGGGCTTAACAGGGCGCGATGGGGGCTTGATTCGCGCCAAAAAGCTCAAAATGGTCGACAACGCCGATCCTTCCAAAGAATACGACGTGGGCCAAGTGGGCGAAATTGAATCAATCGACCCCAGCGTGGTCAGAGCTTTGCAAGATGATGCGTTCATTCCCGTCATCAGCCCCATTGGCTTTGGAGAAAACAACGAAAGCTACAACATCAACGCCGATGTGGTGGCCGGCAAATTGGCCAGTGTGCTCAATGCTGAGAAGTTGGTGTTGCTGACAAATACGCCAGGTGTGTTGGACAAAGCGGGCAACTTGCTGACCGATTTGAGCGCTCGCCGCATTGATGAGTTGTTTGCCGATGGCACCATCAGTGGCGGTATGCTGCCCAAAATCAGCGGTGCCCTGGATGCCGCCAAAAGCGGAGTCAATGCGGTGCACATCATTGATGGCCGTGTGCCGCACGCCATG
>CAXNGF010000174.1:0-5026 GCA_964201905.1 Limnohabitans sp.
CAGCCCAATGCTTGAAGCATGCCATGCACCGTGTACCGGTTGCTGTCATAGACCGCGCCTTCGCGGGGCGCTTCACCCAAACTCAAAATTTCATCGCCAGTAGAAAAATAAGCCACTCGCAAGCGCCGCACCACCGAAACATGCGGAACGCCCAAGCTGGCAAGCAGTCCTGCGGCAGCAGGCGTGATCAAAGCGCCATTAAGCAGGGCGGCTTCCCCCAGCATGATGTCTTCGCCGCACAAACGCCGGTTGTCACCTGCCTTAAGCAGACCGGCAGGAATTTCAATGAGGTCACTTGCCATCATTTGGCAAAACTCTTGCGGCACCACCGTGTTCAGCCCTTTGGGCATGATGGCGCCTGTCATGATCTTCACGCATTCGCCAGCTTTGACAACGCCTTCCCATGCTTTGCCCGCGAGAGCGGTGCCAACAACTTTGAGAGACAAGACCTGAGTTTGATTCAAAGGTGTACCGTCAAATGCGAAGCCATCCATAGCCGAGTTGTCATGGGGCGGTACATTGAGCGGGCTGATCACGTCTTGCGCCGTGACTCTGCCCAGCGCGTCGAAGATATTGACCGATTCTTTGTCTTGAACGGTGGCCACCAAGTGATCCAAAAAATTCAAGACTTCGTTGGCAGGGAGTGCCTGGGGGTCATAAGCTTCAAGTTGTGCGGCTATATCAGCCAGTGACGGTGCTTGTGTCATGTGGTTTTTTCGAGGCGATGCAGTTCTTCAAGGGTGTTGGCATTGAAGAAGGCGCGGGGGTCAACATCGGGGGTGTCAAATGGTACCAACACCGTTTTGTGCAAAGCTGTCCACGCATCAATTTTGCGGCCGCCCGATTGCATGAACTTGACCAAACTTTCTAACAAGTTCACACGCATTAAACAAAAGACGGGTTGGGCGCGCACACTGCCGTCTTCTTCTCTGGCGGCGGCCACGCTGATGTCGGCATCTTCAGAAATTAAGGTGTCCAGCAAGCGTTGAGCCAAATTAAGTGGAAACAAGGGACTGTCGCAAGGCACTGTGAGAAGCAAGTCTGTTTCACAGCGTTCAAGTCCTGTTAAAAATCCGGCAAGAGGGCCCGCAAAACCATCGGTGCTGTCGGGCCAGACTTGCACCCCAAATGATTCATAGGCGGACAAGTTTCGGTTGGCCACCACCATGATTTGGGACAAAGGCTCAGCATCTTGCATTTGCAGCCGCATGAGCGTGTGAAGGGTGAGTGGGGTGCCATTGAAATTTTGCAAACCTTTGTCAATGCCGCCCATGCGCGCACCTCGACCGCCGGCCAAAATTAAACCTGTCATGCTCAGATCGTTCATGTATGAGAATTTTCCATTGATTTAGATTAGCCGCCGATGTAGCTCATCTCTACCTTGCGCTTGGTACCGCTTGGCGTTGAACCGTTTTCCAATGCAGTCTCTGAGACACGAAGTTCAGAATAGCGGTCATCTCTGTTTGTCCAAATGGCGGCAATGGCCTGCGTCAGAGCACTTTGATCCAACTCGCCTCGCACCAATGGCTTGAGGTCGTAGCCTTGCGAAGCAAACAAACAAAGATAGAGTTGACCTTCGGTGGTTAAGCGCGCGCGGTTGCAATCGCTGCAAAACGCCTTTGTCACGCTGCTGATAAATCCAATTTCGCCCAGGCTCACATCGTAGATGCCTTGTTCATTTAAATAACCCCAGCGTTCTGCGGTTTCACCAGGCTGGCTGGCTTGAAGCGGTGTCAAAGCCATTTCGGTTTGCAGCAGCTGCAGAATGTCAGCGCTGGGCATGACTTCATTCATGCGCCATCCATTGGTGGCACCAACGTCCATGTACTCAATGAACCGAAGCGCAATGCCTTTGCCTTTGAAATACCGCGCCATGGGCAATATTTCTTGTTCATTCGTGCCGCGCTTGACCACCATGTTGACCTTGATGGGGCCCAAGCCGGCAGCTTGTGCAGCTTGAATACCCTCCAGCACGTCGCTGACAGGAAAGTCAACGTCGTTCATTTGCTTGAAGACCTCATCGTCAAGTCCATCCAAGCTGACCGTTACCCGTTTTAAGCCTGCACTCTTAAGGGCCTGGGCTTTTTTTGCCAACAGGGAACCATTGGTTGTGAGGGTGATGTCCAAGTCTTGTCCGGCTAAAGTTTTCAAAGCTGCCAACTGTCCAATGAGAACCTCTAGGTTTTTTCGCAGTAGGGGCTCGCCCCCTGTCAGTCGAAGTTTTTCAACACCCAACTCAATGAAACTCTGGGCTGTGCGCGTTATTTCCTCGAAGCTGAGTAGCGCACTTTGAGGCAAATAGACGTAGTCGTTGTTGAAGATCTCTTTGGGCATGCAGTAGCTGCACCGAAAATTGCAACGGTCTGTGACGCTGATGCGCAAATCGCGCAAGGGGCGCTTTCTTTGATCAAGCAACTGCTGTCCTGGCGCCCAAGAGGGCCCATTCAAGACCTGCGGAATGGGCAGATTCCCCAAGGGCTGACTGATGATGGGAATAACGCGTTCAGACACAACGTGCCCCGTCTACTTCAATGCAAACACCACTGATGAATGAACCTTCGTCACTGGCCAAATACAAGGCGGCATTGGCAACATCCAAGGCAGTCGAAAAACGACCGAGCGGAATGGAGGCCATGAACTTGGCGCGCTTTTCATCGTCCACCGGGCCGCCTGCAAATTCTGCTGACAAACCCGTGTCGGGGTTGAACACAGGATTGATGCAATTGACACGGATATTTTCGGGGCCAAGTTCAGCAGCCAACGATTTGCTGGTGGTAATGACCGCGCCTTTGGAGCCGTTGTACCAAGTGAGCCCAGGCCGCGGCCGAATGCCAGCGGTGGACGCAATGTTGATGAAGGAACCGCCACCATTTTTTCGAAACTCGGGCACCGCGTGAACAGTAGATAAATAAATGCTTTTCATGTTGACTGCATAACACCGGTCAAATTCATCTTCGGTGACTTCCAAGGCAGGACGATTGCGGTGAGTCCATCCAGCATTGTTGACCATCACATCCAATTGGCCCCACAACTTCACAGCTTCGTGTACCAAAGCTTTGACATCGTCTGAGCGTGTGACGTCTGCGGCAAAGAAGGCCGCGGTGCCGCCCGCTGCCTGAATTTCTTGCACCACTTTTTGGCCTGCAGCGGCTTGAATGTCATTCACCAAGACCTTGGCGCCATGGGCGGCGAAATGCTTGGCAATGCCTTCGCCAATACCGCCACCGGAACCGGTGACGATGACCACTTTGTGCTTGATGTTCATTTGAAATCCTAAAAATGAAATGTCTGCAATGACAACCCATTGCAACAGAAATTTAGCCGTGGTGAATGGCCACAGTCTTCAAGGTGGTGAAACCATACAGGGCTTCGAAACCTTTCTCACGGCCATGCCCGGAAGACTTGACGCCGCCAAAGGGTAATTCAACGCCGCCGCCAGCGCCGTAATTGTTGATAAACACTTGGCCGCTTCTTAGGCGTTTGGCGATTCTGAATTGTCTACCGCCATCTCGAGTCCACACGCCAGCCACAAGCCCAAACGAAGTGGCGTTGGCAAGTTGTATGGCCTGATCTTCGCCGTCAAAACTCATGGCTGAAAGCACCGGGCCAAACACCTCTTCTTGCGCTACACGATGGTTAACCGGCACGTCGCGCAATAAAACGGGCGCTTGGTAAAAGCCAGACTCTGGGGCATCTGCAACCACCACACCTTGCGCCACTGTGGCAATACCTGCTGCTTGCGCTTCTGCCAAGAAGCCTTGAACGCGTTGCTTTTGGGTGGCACGAATCAGGGGGCCTAAATTCAAATCTGCCTTGGCAGGCCCAACCCTCAATTTAGAAAACGCCTGTCCCAATCGCGCAAGCAAGGGCTCATAAATGCTTTTCTCAATCAAGACGCGAGAACCTGCACTGCAAGTCTGTCCTGAATTTTGAACGATGGCATTGATGACCACCGGAATGGCGGCATCCAAATCGGCATCGGCAAAAATAATTTGAGGACTTTTGCCGCCTAACTCAAGGGTGACAGGGCAATGCCTTTCAGCTGCTGATTGCTGGATCAAAGTGCCCACTGTGGGGCTACCCGTGAAACTGATGTGATCAATGCCAGGATGTTTGGCCAGGGCATCGCCCACCTCATGACCATAGCCGGTCACGATGTTGATAGCACCTGCAGGAAAGCCAACTTCGGCCGCCAATTGGGCGACGCGAATCAAACTCAAACAGGCGTCTTCTGCCGGTTTGACAACGCAGACATTGCCTGCAGCCAGCGCACCTGCTACACACCGACCAAAAATTTGCATGGGGTAGTTCCAGGGCACGATGTGACCCGTCACGCCATGTGGCTCGCGCCAGGTGAGTACGCTGTAGCCATTTTGGTAGGGAATGGTTTCGCCATGAAACTTATCACATGCGCCAGCGTAATATTCAAAGTAACGTGCCAATGCGCGGGCATCGGCCATGGCTTGTTGTGTGGGCTTGCCGCAGTCGCGTTGCTCAAGTTGCATCAACTCGTTTGCGTGCTCAGTCACTTTGCGTGAAAGGGCCATCAGCAAGCGACCGCGCTCAGCAGCATTGATCTTGGCCCAAGGGCCCTCAAAGCATTGCCTTGAAGACTGCACGGCTTGGTCAATGTCCGTCGCTGTGCTGCGTTGAATGTGATCAAAAACTTGGCCATCAGAGGGGTCAAGCACAGGAATGGTTTGGCCCGCTTGGCTGGCCAACGATTGGTTGTCAATGAAGTTGCGTTGCATGCCTGTATTTTGCGCGTAAAAAAGCCCGTTCATGTTGCCAAGAACGGGCTGAGTGTTTGCCAGGGCTTGGATTAGCCGTGGAATTGCATCATCAAAGGCACAATGAGCAGGGCCACAATGTTGATGATCTTGATCAACGGGTTGATGGCAGGGCCAGCCGTGTCTTTATAGGGGTCGCCCACGGTATCACCGTTCACAGCAGCTTAGTGAGCCTCTGAGCCTTTGCCGCCGTGATGGCCGTCTTCGATGTACTTCTTGGCGTTGTCCCAAGCGCC
>CAXNGF010000175.1:0-5017 GCA_964201905.1 Limnohabitans sp.
AGCCATCTAGGCCTGTATGGCCACCCGGTTGAATTTGTGAAACACCCATCCAAAGTGTTTGTGATGGGCTAGCCTCATGGCCCTGAAGCCGCAAGCACTTCATGTCGTTGTGATTGGCTGCCTTGTATTCAGGCGCTTGATTGAAACGGGTGATGTGCATGGCGGCTTTAAGGTTTGAGAACGATTCTGTTTTTAGCCCCAGATAAAACTTCTTTGTAGGCTTGCATGGCATGTGGCAAATTAATCATGTCTGCTGATGCTACTGGAAAAGGCTTCAAAGTGCCATCTTCAAAGCCAGGGCGAAGTTCATCCAATAATTCACAAGAACGCACGCAGTCGAGTGCCAGAGTGTCAATGCCCACAAAGTTGTGCATGCCTCGGTAGAACTTGAACAAATCAAACGCAACTGTTTGTCCTTTGGTGGCAATGATGAAAATTTGTGTAGCGCCTTTTGCCATAACAGCATGGCCTACTTCCCAATAAACTTTGTCAACCGTGTTGAACACCAAGTTGGCACCTTTGCCACCCGTTAAATCCATGATGCGTGTGGCAGGCTCCTTGCGACTGCTGTTGATGACTTCAACATCTGAACACGCAAAACCCTCTAAGTGATCTTGGCGTTGCACCGCAATAACCTTGGCTCCCGCACGCGCCGCAATTTGTACTGCTGCCTGTCCTACTTTGCCGTTTGCGCCCAACACCACTACAGTTTGTCCAGCTTTAATACCACCTGCACGGCTAAAGCCCTCACAGGCTGTGACGAAAGGCACGCCCACTGCGCCTGCTTCTTCCATGCTGATGCCATGTGGAACTTCTTTCACAGCAGCAACAGGCAACACCAAATAGCGGGCATGACTGCCGTTGCGAGTAATACCAATGTCACCGCCAGAGCCCCATACTTTTAAGCCCATTAATGTACCTGGGCCCTCAACCACAATACCCGCAAAGTCGCGCCCCGGTGTTCTGGGAAAAACGGCGTGCGGCATGATACCTAAGGTGGCTTTGACATCACTTGGGTTCACTGCGGCCGCCATCACTTGCACCACTACTTCACCTTCTGAAAGCTTGGGCTTAATTTGGTTTTGGCAATCAAGTTGTAGCGTGTCGATGCCGCTGGCTTTGGCCGCGACATGCAGCGCGTATGAAGAAGACTCAGAACTCATGGAATTGGAACTTGGTGAGTGCTCAAATTAAATTAAGCATGATTTAAATGGAGCATGTCACGAGCTTGGGTGGTGTTGGCCACTTGTCCGCCCAGCTGCTTGATGATGTCGGCCGCTTTGGCAACCAATTGCGCATTGCTTTGGGCCAACACACCTTTTTCGAGGTAGATGTTGTCTTCCATACCAACGCGCACATGGCCCCCATACAACCAGCTTTGGGCCACGATGGGAAATTCTGTGCGCCCTAAGCCAAAAGCCGACCAAATTGCGCCGGTGGGCAACAAATTGCGCGCATATAAAAGTGTTTCAGGCGTGGCAGCAAAACCATATTTCACGCCCAGCACAAACGTCCACATGCCAGGGCCATCTAGGGTGCCGTCATTAATCAAGTCTCGTGCCAAATGCAAATCGCCTGAGTCAAAAATTTCCAATTCAGGCTTGACGCCTGCGTCTCGAATGACCTTGGCCATGATGCGCACATTGCGCGGCGTATTGATGACCACATCTGCACCACTGTTCATGGTGTTTAAGTCCAAAGAACAAATATCGGGCTTGATGATGGCAATGTGCGCCACCCGTTTTTCTGGCGAGACCAAAGTGGTGCCAGGCGCATAAATTTTAGGATCATGGGCGTCTGGCACAAACCGGCCACCAGGCCCTGTGGTGAGGTTGATGATCAGAGATTTGTTTTGTTTGCGAATGCGGTCTACTACATCGCGGTAGTGCTCAAGCTCCATGGAGGGCCTGCCTGTGGCGGGATCGCGCACATGGATGTGGACTGCGGCAGCGCCAGCCTCAGCCGATGCCAAACACTCGTTAGCAATTTGTTCTGGCGTGACCGGCAAATAAGGCGTTTGCTCGGGCTTGGTAATGTTGCCCGTGATGGCGCACGTAATAAGGGTAGGGTGGTCTAGCATTTACAAACTCCTTCCACCATCAACCACAAAGCGTGAGCCAGTGGCAAAGCGCATGGTGGTGGCGCAGGCCTCAATGGCAGAGGCTGTGTCATCGACATGGCCAATTCGTTTGAGAGGAATGGTGGCGGCAGCTTTGTCGTTAAAGTCTGCGCCTCGCCCAGGTACGAAAGATGAGTCGACCACGCCTGGTGAAACTGCAATGACGCGAATTTGGGGTGCCAATGCTTTGGCCAAGGCCTTGGTTAAAACATCGACACCGGCTTTGGCTGCAGCATAGGCCAAATTGCTACCAGCACCCGTGAAACCAGCAATTGAAGACACATTGACAATAAGGCCGTCGCCGTTGGCCTTGAGCAAGGGGGTGAAAGCCCGGATGGTGGCAAATACACCTCGCAAATTGGTTTGCACTACTGCGTCAAACAAGTCGTCGGTTAGACCCTCTAAATCGTTGGCCGCCACAGGCTTCGTAAAACCCGCGCTGTTGACCAAGATGTCGCAGCGTCCCGCGCGTTGCTTGACAGCTTCAGCTGCAGCGTTCAAGGCGGACGTGTCGGTGATAGATGCTGTGAGTGCAAAGTGCGCGCCCGATGCCACTTTGGGCAAGGTATCTAAAAGAGCCTGTACTTTTTCTGGTTCTGAGCGGTCAATGGAAACAATGCGCGCGCCCAATGCTGCCAGCCGCTTGGCTGTGGCCCATCCAATGGCACCTTTGCCACCTGTGATGACAGCGACATGTCCGTCTAATTTGGAAACTGGTTCAAAACTCATGGTGTGCTTTCATTGTTGATTTGCAAGGATACAGGTTGCTTGGTCAAGGGATGGGCGGCATTGGGAAATGCATTTCACCTGCCTGCAACACAAAGTCGTAATCGAGGGAGTAGCCAACTTCTCCTGCGCCCGTTCGTTTTTTAAATTGCCCCACCAAGCTTTCCACCACAGAGAAAGTGACATCGGTGTGCAAGCGATGATCGTCATCGGCAAACACCTGTGTGATGAGTACCTGGTAACCAGGCTTGGAAATCATGTAGTGCACATGGGCAGGACGATAAGGGTCGCGCAGTTGCGCGCGCAGTAAATCGCCGCAGGGGCCGTCTACAGGAACAGGGTAGCCAGAGGGCCGCACCGATTTGAAATTAAACTTGCCATTGGCATCGGTTTTAAAGCGGCCGCGCAAATTCATGTCGGGTTGCTCTTCGTCTTGGTTTTCATAGAAGCCCATGGGCGAAGCTTGCCACACATCGACTTCTGCGCCCTCAATGGGTTGGCCATGCGCATCGCGCACGTGGCCTGTGACTTCGAACAACTGATCTAGGGCGCTGGATTCAGGCCCATGAGAGATGTGACTGCCAGGTTCATAAACCGGTGCATTTTTGCGCCAGAAGGGCCCAAGCAAAGCCGATTCAGTTTGGTATTTGCCTGCACGCTCTGCGCGCTTCACATTGTTAATGAGGGTGATTAAAGTGGAGGCACCCAAAATATCCGAAGCCAAAATGGCCTCGTTCTTTTTTTCGCTGGTGTTTTTTCCTAGGCCCACCACAAACTCGCAGCCCTTTTCAAACTCTTCATCTGAAGGTTCAACTTCCCGAATAAAGGCGTGCAGGTGCTTAACAAGAGATTGCATGACCTCTTTGAGGCGAGGGTCTGGGGTTCTCTCAAAAACTTCCAAAACTTGCTCGGTAATATTCTCTCGCGTTACATAGGTCATCAAAAACTCCAGACTTGCTTTGGCAAAATGTTGCGTTGACAATTATTATGAATTATGAGCTTGCAAAATCGTGCAAAAACTCACAGACCCTTCAAAGTATGTCGACGAGCGATATTGGAAAAAGGCCATGAAACCTAAAAGTGAAAATTATTTGTATTTGGGCCTCTCTGATTGAAGAATCAGAAGACCTGAAATAACCAAAAGCAAAATCCCACCCCATGCCAGATGGTTGGGCACTTCATCCCACACCACATAGCCAATGAGCAGTGCAAACAGCAAACCGCTGTAACGAAACGGTGCCACCAAACTCATTTCACCTGAACGCATGGCCACAATGAGCAAGTAATAAGCCATAGACAGAAACAAGGAAGCTCCGAAAAGTAAAGCCATTGAAGTACTGTCTACTGGTGTCCATGATTGAGTGAGCGTAATACCGCCAGCCGCCAAGGCTACAGAAACAGCAGTTGACAAAGTAATTAACAACGCAGGCACGTGAAGGCCTATTCCCCGAGTGAGTGTGTCGCGCGTGGCATGTAACAAAGTGGCCAGTACGGCTATCCAAGCGTATACATTGAAGCCCTGCGAACTGGGCTGAACCACCAACAGCACCCCACTGAAACCCAACAAGATGAGTGTGCCTCGCTGCCACGAGACTTGTTCCTTAAAGAAAATGATGGCGAAAACTGTAATGAACAAAGGTGAGGCTAAGTTTATGGCGGTTGCATTCCCCAAAGGTAAATGAAAAACTGCAGTTAAGTAAGTGAGTGAGGCGGCTGCATCCACAGCCCCACGCAGCCACAATTTACTGTTCAACATTAGACGCCAATTCTTCAGATGGCCCATGGCT
This sequence comes from Limnohabitans sp., assembly GCA_964201905.1. Taxonomy (GTDB): domain Bacteria; phylum Pseudomonadota; class Gammaproteobacteria; order Burkholderiales; family Burkholderiaceae_C; genus Limnohabitans_A. The sequence goes on from CAXNGF010000175.1 coordinate 4,633, forward strand.
TGCGCCATGATGAGCACCAAAGTGGTGGCCATGAGGCCGCGAATGAAAATAAGTTGAGGGCCAGGTAGCGTGGCACTGACTTGCTTGACCAGGGCGTCATTGGCGATGAAAAGCGCCATGGCCAGACTCATGGCCAAAATACCGCGGCGATTGTCAGCGTGCATGCAGACCTTACCTTCCTGCTGTTCACGACAAAGTCATGAAAAAAGCCCCCTGTGCGAACACTGGGGGCTCTGAGTTTGGTGGCTCTTCACGGATTCGAACCGCGGACCTGTGGATTATGATTCCATCGCTCTAACCGACTGAGCTAAAGAGCCTGAGCCAAAAATTATAGCAAACGATTGGGTTCAATTGTTAGAACTTTTGAATAAAGTTTGGGACCTTG
>CAXNGF010000176.1:0-5015 GCA_964201905.1 Limnohabitans sp.
ACGCCCATCCGGCGCGAAACCCAACCCAACCCAAAGATCACTCGACGGTAACGCTCTTCGCCAAAGTACGAGGTTTGTCCACATCCGTCCCGCGAGCACATGCCGTGTGATAAGCCAACAACTGCAACGGCACCACATGAAGAATGGGCGACAACACGCCATAGTGCTCCGGCATGCGAATCACATTCACACCTTCACTGCTTTCAATCTTGGTATCGCCATCGGCCAAAACATACAGCACACCACCCCGCGCACGCACCTCCTGCATATTGCTCTTCAGCTTCTCCAGCAAGGCATCATTAGGCGCAACCGTTACGACGGGCATCTCGCTGGTCACCAATGCCAAAGGGCCGTGCTTGAGTTCGCCTGCGGCATAAGCTTCCGCGTGAATGTACGTGATCTCTTTCAACTTCAAAGCACCTTCGAGTGCAATCGGGTAGTGCGTCCCACGCCCTAAGAACAACGCGTTTTCTTTTGACGCAAACTCTTGCGACCAGCTGATGATTTGTGGCTCGAGCGCCAACACCGCTTGCAAAGCAGCAGGCAAGTGACGCATGTCTTTCAAGTGCCTTGCTTCATCTTGTTCACTCAAACGGCCTTTGCTTTGTGCCAGTGCCAAAGTCAGCAAAAACAAGCCTGCCAACTGCGAGGTGAAAGCCTTGGTAGAAGCCACGCCAATTTCAGTGCCAGCGCGAGTGACATAAGCCAACTTGCATTCGCGCACCATCGCCGAAGTGGCAACGTTGCAAATGGTCAAAGTGTGTTGCATGCCCAGGCTTTGCGCGTGTCTTAGTGCCGCCAAGGTGTCAGCCGTTTCACCCGATTGCGTAATGGTGACCACCAAAGTTTTTGGGTTTGGCACAGAATCTCTGTATCGATACTCACTGGCAATTTCAACTTGGCAAGGAATTTGGGCCACAGATTCCAACCAGTATTTGGCCACGCAGCCGCTGTAGTAACTGGTGCCACAGGCCAAGATCAACACGTTGTCAATTTCTTTGAATGTCTTAAACGCACTGACTGAATGCGCACCACCATTCAGGCCATCAAACAACTCGGGCACGATGTGCTCTAACCCCTCCAAGGTGTCTGCTATGGCGCGTGGTTGTTCAAAAATTTCTTTCTGCATGTAGTGCCTGTATGGGCCCAATTCTGCAGCGCCGCTGTGAGCGTGTACTGTTTTAACGGGGCGTGTCACACGCTGGTGGTCACGGTCTTCAATCCAATATTTTCCGAGCTGAATGTCAACCAAATCGCCTTCTTCTAAATAGACAATTTGATCTGTCACACCTGCAAGAGCCATGGCATCGCTGGCCAAGAAGTTTTCGTGGTGCGATGTGCCCACACCCAAAATGAGAGGTGAACCGGCACGAGCGCCCACCACGCGCTGTGGTTCATCTTTGTGAAACACCGCAATGGCATATGCACCTTTCAATTCCAAGACTGTGCGCTTCACGGCCTCAAACAAATCGCCGTCGTACACGCTGTCGACCCAATGTGAGATCACTTCTGTGTCGGTTTGGCTGGTGAACACATAGCCTTTGGCTTGCAACTGCGCACGCAACTCATCGTGATTTTCAATGATGCCGTTGTGCACCAAAGCCACACGACCCGGTTTGATCTCTAAAGATGCCAAAGTGCCAGGGCCTGAACTGAAATGGGGGTGTGCGTTGTGCACAGCCGGCGCGCCATGCGTGGCCCAACGGGTGTGCGCAATGCCGGTACCGCTGTCCAAATGATCGGTTTCAATTTGGCCCATGAGTTCAGACACACGCGACGTGCTGCGGGCGCGCTTGAGTCCGCCCTGTCCGCGTTTTAAGCTGGCCTCATGAATGGCCACACCGCAGGAGTCATAGCCTCGGTACTCCAATCGTTGCAAACCCTGAACCAAAATGGGGACGATGTTTCTATCGGAAACTGCACCAACAATGCCGCACATGAGCCAACCCTTTAATTTGAATGTGGCAGGATCTTATGCTTCTTATAATGAAATTACTTTAAAATTTATTTAACTATTTTGAAATTTAATTTCATAAACATTAACAAATGAATTATTATTTCATCTAAATATTTAATTTGAAATTAATATCACCAACATGACAAGCCCATCTGAACTGTCCGTCGATACATTGGACGCCACCGACCTGAAGTTACTGGGCCTGTTGCAAGCCGATGCCAGCCTCAACAACGTGGCTTTGGCCGAAAAGTTGCACATCTCTGCACCCACCTGCTTGCGAAGAACCAAGCGCTTGCAACAAGAAGGCTGGATTGAAAAGCAGGTGGCCATTTTGTCGGCCGACAAATTGGGGCGTTACATGGGTCATGGCCTTACAGCCATCATTGAAGTCAGTCTCGACAAGCAAGGCGAAGAATGGCTAGAGGCTTTTGAAACGCGCGCGGTGCAAGAGCTGGCCGTTCAACAATGTTGGCGCGTCTCGCCGGGGCCAGATTTTATGTTGGTGGTGCAAACCACAGACATGCCCGCTTACCTCGCACTCACGCAAAGCTTGCTCACGCAAAATGCCAATGTGAGAAACGTCAAAGCCTTCTTTAGCGTCAAGCGAGCCAAGTTTGGCACCGAATTGTCTCTACCAAGTGCTTGAGGCCAGCTCAACAAGCTTTACTTAGCTGCAGGCTTTTTCTGAGGCCTTTTCCAATTGGCAACGCTGGTTTGCCTTGCACGCGCCACGCTTAAAGCACCAGGTTCGGTGCTTTTTGAAATGGCAGAACCACCACCCACAGTGCCCCCCGCACCAATGGTGACTGGCGCAATAAGCACGCAGTTGCTGCCAATGTGCACATCGTCTTCCATGACCGTGCGGTGCTTGTTGGCACCATCGTAGTTGGCTGTAATGCTACCGGCACCAAAGTTCACGCGTTCGCCCACAGTGGCATCACCCAAGTAAGCCAAATGATTGGCTTTGGCACCTTTGGCCATGGTGGAGTTTTTGACCTCCACAAAATTGCCAATGTGCACATCAGGGCCCAATTGAGCACCAGGTCTGAGGCGCGCAAAGGGGCCAATCAGCGCACCCTCGCCCACGCTTACGCCTAATTTTTCACCATCGATGTGGGTGAAGGCATGAATGACCGCGCCAGCGGCGATGCGTGCATTGGCAATGACGCAGTTGGGGCCAATGCGCACGCCTTCGCCCAAATGAACTTGGCCATCAAACACGCAGTTCACATCGATTTCGACATCGGCTTCGCAATGCAGATCGCCGCGCACATCAAAACGCGCAGGATCGGCCAAACGCACCCCTTGCAACATCAATTCGTTGGCTTTTTGCAACTGAAAAGCACGCTCTAACTGGGCCAACTGTTGGGGGCTGTTAACGCCCGTCACTTGCACCTCGTCTTGAATGCGATGCGCCACCACCTTCACGCCATCGGCCACAGCCCACTTCACCACGTCGGTAAGGTAGTACTCACCTTGAGCATTTTGATTGTCAAGTTTGGCCAGCCAAGTTTTGAGTTGTTTGGCGGGCACGGCCATGATGCCGCTGTACACCTCTTGAATTTGGAGTTGCTCTGGGCTGGCGTCCTTTTGCTCCACGATGGCCTGCACGCTGTCGCCTTGTGCCGTGCGCACAATGCGGCCGTAGCCCGTGGGGTTGGGCATGTCCAGAGTCAGCAATGCCAAGCTATCGGCTGTCGATCCCGCCTGGCGCACACACGCCATCAAGGCTTTGAGGGTGTCGGCATGGGTGAGGGGCACATCGCCAGACAAAACCACCACCAAGCCATCATCGGCCAGCACTGGCACCGCTTGTTGCACCGCATGGCCTGTGCCCAACTGGGGTTCTTGTCTCACAAATTTGAGCGCCAAGGCACCTTGGGTCTTCGCAACAGCGGCCTCTACCTCAGCGGCGCCGTGTCCAGTAATCACCACCGCAGAACGCGCTTTCAATTGAGCAGCGGTGCCCAGTACATGCCCCAACAAGGGTTTGCCTGCCAAACGTTGCAAAACCTTGGGCAAACGGCTTTTCATGCGAGTACCCTTACCCGCGGCTATGACAACCACGTCGAGTGGCCGTTCGAGCGAAAATGCAGACTGTTTAACTGAGTGATCCGACATGGCGAAATTATCCTTTTGGTTCCGAATTATCACGGCTTCTTTGGTCGCTGTGTCAATGAGCATCATTTTGACGGGCTGCAGCACCGTCCGGTTGGGCTACAACAAGATGCCTGAAATCGCTCCTTGGTGGCTAGACAGCTACATTGACTTCAGCGATGCCCAAGGCCCCCAAGCCAAGGTGGCGCTGCAAAAGCTTCAGTCATGGCATCGCAAGGAAGAGCTGCCCGGCATTGCCGAGTTGCTTGTACAAGCCCAAACACTGGCGCCTCAAAATATCACCGCTGAGCAGGCTTGCAAAATATGGGAAGGTGCCCAAGTTCGCATTGAATCGCTTGTCCAAGAAAGCAGTCGCTTGGCTGCGCCCGTGGTGTCTCAGTTGAGCGCCAAGCAACTCAAGCATTTAGAAAAAGAGTGGGCTTCGCGCAATGAGGATTGGAAAAAACAATGGCTTCAAGGCAATCCAGAGACACGCGTGAAGAAGCGAGTTGATATTGCGGCTGAGCGCTTCAATTCTTTTTATGGTGACATGAACACAGAGCAAAGACAACTTCTGAAACAGCAATTTTTGCAGTCGGCATGGACACCAGAGTGGGGTTATCAGCAGCGGCTCAAGCGTCAACAAGAACAGTTGGCTGCGCTGCAGGCCATGTCTTCCGAGATCACCAAACCTGCCATGCCTTTGCCGCAAGTAGAAAAAGCGCTGCAGTCATTGATCATGCAGTCGGTGCGTCCGAAAAACGCAGGTGACATGTCTAAACAGCTTGTGCTGGAGCAACAAGCTTGCGAAAATTTAGCACAACTGCACAACATCATGTCTCCCTCGCAACGCTTGAAAGCGCAGCGCAAACTCAAAGACTATGAAACCGATGTTCGCGAACTCATGAAAATTTAATTGGGGTCAGATCAACATTAATTTGGTCAATCAGTGAGGGCTGAA
>CAXNGF010000177.1:0-4956 GCA_964201905.1 Limnohabitans sp.
TGGTGGTCCACCATCGACGGCTGGCGCCAACGCAATTGCATGAAGTACGACAGCGAAAACACCGAGGTCATCAAGCCCCAAAAGGTTATTCAGACTTTGTACAACATGACCAAAGATGTCGATGCTTACATCACGTCTGACGTGGGCCAACACCAAATGTGGGCTGCACAGTACTACAAGTTTGACGAACCCCGTCGTTGGATCAATTCAGGTGGCTTGGGCACCATGGGTGTGGGCATTCCCTATGCCATGGGCATCAAGTTGGCCAAGCCAGAATCCGAGGTTTTCTGCGTCACCGGCGAAGGCTCGGTGCAAATGTGCATTCAAGAACTGTCCACTTGCTTGCAATACAACACACCCATCAAAATTGTGTCTTTGAACAACCGCTACTTGGGCATGGTTCGTCAATGGCAGGAAATTGAATATTCGGGCCGTTACAGCCACAGCTACATGGATGCCTTGCCCGACTTTGTGAAGTTGGCCGAAGCCTATGGCCACGTGGGCATGCTCATTGAGCGCCCCGAAGATGTCGAGCCTGCACTGCGCGAAGCCCGCAAACTGAAAGATCGCACGGTGTTCATGGACTTCCGCACCGACCCCACAGAAAACGTGTTCCCCATGGTTCAAGCAGGCAAGGGCATTACCGAAATGCTTTTAAGCCCTGAAGACCTTTAAGAATATTTTTTAAATCAATTTGAACCTATTAAGAAGAATCTATTGACCGCCAAGCCTGCACATTACCGTGTGCGGAGGAGGGCGGCGAAAAGAGGAATCGCACATGAAACACATCATCGCAGTTTTGTTAGAAAACGAACCCGGCGCATTGTCTCGGGTGGTTGGCTTGTTTTCTGCCCGTGGTTACAACATTGAATCACTCAGTGTGGCCCCTACAGAAGATCCCAGCTTGTCACGCATGACCATCCAAACAGCCGGCTCTGACGATGTCATTGAACAAATTACCAAGCACCTGAATCGCCTCATTGAAGTCGTCAAAGTAGTCGACCTCACCGAGGGTGCTTATACAGAGAGAGAACTCATGCTTGTCAAAGTGAGAGCTGTCGGCAAAGAGCGTGAGGAGATGAAGCGCATGGCCGACATCTTCCGGGGTCGTGTGATCGATGTCACCGACAAAAGCTACACCGTGGAACTGACGGGCGACCAAGCCAAAAACGACGCGTTTTTGGAAGCACTCGACCGCAGCGCCATTCTTGAAACAGTCCGTACTGGTGCCTGTGGCATTGGCCGGGGTGAGCGCATTTTGCGCGCCTAAACCTAATTTTTTGATCAATTTTTGAAGGAGACAACCCATGAAAGTGTTTTACGACAAAGACTGTGACCTGAGCGTCATCAAAGGCAAAACTGTGGCCATCATTGGCTACGGCTCACAAGGCCATGCACACGCCCAAAACTTGAACGACAGCGGCGTGAAAGTGGTTGTGGGCTTGCGCAAAAACGGTGCAAGCTGGCCCAAAGTTGAAAAAGCTGGTCTGAATGTCATGGAAGTGGCTGATGCTGTGAAAGCGGCCGACGTGGTCATGATTTTGTTGCCCGACGAGCAAATTGCCGATGTGTACCGCAACGATGTTGAACCCAACATCAAAAAAGGTGCCTCTTTGGCATTTGCCCACGGCTTCAACGTTCACTACAACCAAGTGATTCCCCGTGAAGACCTTGATGTTTGGATGGTAGCGCCCAAGGCCCCAGGCCACACAGTGCGCAACACCTACACACAAGGTGGCGGCGTGCCACACCTGGTGGCGGTGCACCAAGACAAGAGCGGCAAAGCCATTGCTTTGGCTCTGAGTTACGCCATGGCCAACGGTGGCGGCAAGGCTGGCATCATTGAAACCAATTTCAAAGAAGAAACAGAAACCGACTTGTTTGGTGAGCAAGCTGTTTTGTGCGGCGGTGCCGTTGAACTCATCAAGATGGGTTACGAAACTTTGGTTGAAGCCGGCTATGCACCTGAAATGGCTTACTTCGAGTGCTTGCACGAGTTGAAACTCATTGTCGACCTCATTTACGAAGGCGGCATTGGCAATATGAACTACTCCATCTCTAACAATGCAGAGTATGGCGAGTACGTTACGGGCCCTGAAATCATCAACGAGCAATCACGCGAAGCCATGCGCAATGCCTTGAAGCGCATTCAAACTGGCGAGTACGCCAAGATGTTCATTTTGGAAGGTCGTACCAACTATCCAAGCATGACAGCACGCCGTCGTTTGACCTCTGAGCACTCCATTGAAGTTGTCGGCGCACAATTGCGGTCTATGATGCCTTGGATCGCTAAAAACAAATTGGTCGACAAATCACGCAATTGATTGAGTTTGCCGCCTAACCCGAAAGAACTGTCGCATGCACGATGGCCCAGAAACTCCAGATGACGCAGTAGTGAGCAATCAACCGCGTAAGCCCCGCAAGGGCATTTACGTGTTGCCTAACCTCATCACGTTGGCGGCCTTGTTCGGTGGCTTTTATGCCATCGTGATGGCCATGAACGGCCGTTTCGACATGGCTGCCATTGGGGTGTTCTGCGCCATGGTCCTCGATAGTTTGGACGGGCGTGTGGCGCGCATGACCAATACCCAAAGTGCCTTTGGAGAACAGATGGACTCATTGTCCGATATGGTCTCCTTCGGTGCTGCGCCCGCCCTGATTGCTTACGAGTGGTCGCTCAAAGGTTTGGGTCGCTGGGGTTGGATTGCCGCTTTTGTCTACTGCGCTTGCGCAGCATTGCGCTTGGCTCGTTTCAATGTCAACACAGCCGTTATCGACAAAAGATTTTTCCAAGGGCTGCCTTCGCCAGCGGCCGCCGCTTTGGTCATGGGCTTTATCTCCATCATGACCGATGCAGACGTTGCGGCCTCCACCATGGCCTGGCCTATGTTTGTTGTGGCGCTCTATTCGGGGCTTACCATGGTAACCAACGTGCCCTTTTACAGTTTCAAAGATGTCAGCATGAAGCAGAGCGTGCCCTTTGCGGTCATTGTGCTTATTGCCCTTGGCATTGCGGCTGTCAACATCCACCCTCCCATGGTGCTGTTTGGTTTGTTCGTCATTTATGGGCTGAGTGGCTACGTCTTGTATGGCTGGCGCCGTTTTAAGGGCGAGCAAACCAGCGTTATAAGCACTTCCACAGAAGACCCTGATGAGCGCGGGCTTCACCAGTAATGACGTTTTCTAAAAGTTGTGATACAGTATTTCCATGAAATCGAACTTGCTAGCTCTACTACTGACGCCCCACGGGCGGGATGTATAGCGCACGCTGTTCAGTTTCCCATCAAGCCCGTATGCCAATCGCAGCGGGCTTTTTTTATTTCAGAGTCGCTTTTTTGAAGTTCTCAAACCAGGAGTGAAACATGGCCGATAAATTGATTATTTTTGACACGACATTGCGCGACGGTGAGCAGTCGCCAGGCGCATCAATGAACCGTGACGAAAAGCTGCGCATTGCGCGTCAATTAGAACGCTTGCGTGTCGATGTGATCGAGGCTGGTTTTGCAGCCAGCTCCAATGGTGACTTTGAGGCCGTGAAGGCCATTGCCAACGCCATTAAAGATTCCACCATTTGCTCCTTGTCGCGCGCCAACGATCGCGATATTTCACGCGCAGCAGAAGCCTTGAAGGGCGCCAACAATGGCCGAATCCATACCTTCATTGCAACTTCTGAATTGCACATGGAAAAGAAACTTCGCATGACGCCCGATCAGGTTTTCGAGCAGGCCAAGCAGTCAGTCAGGTTTGCACGCAATTTGGTTGCTGACGTCGAGTTCAGTCCTGAAGACGGCTACCGAAGTGACATGGACTTCTTGTGCAAAATTTTGGAAGCAGTCATTGATGAAGGCGCAACCACCATCAATGTGCCTGACACCGTTGGATATGCTGTACCTGAGTTGTATGGTCAGTTCATCAAAACACTTCGCGAACGAATTCCCAACTCCGACAAAGCCGTCTGGTCCGTGCATTGCCACAATGACTTGGGCATGGCGGTGGCCAACAGTTTGGCAGGCGTGAAGTTGGGCGGTGCCCGTCAGGTTGAGTGCACCATCAATGGCTTGGGCGAGCGGGCAGGCAATTGTTCTTTGGAAGAAATTGTCATGGCCGTCAAAACGCGCAAAGACTATTTTGGTTTGGAGATGAACATTGACCCCATCCACATCGTGGCAGCCAGTCGCATGGTGAGCCAGACCACTGGATTTGTGGTTCAGCCTAACAAGGCAGTGGTGGGTGCCAACGCCTTTGCGCACGCCTCAGGCATTCACCAAGATGGCGTACTCAAAGCACGCGACACCTACGAAATTATGCGTGCTGAAGATGTGGGTTGGTCAGCCAACAAAATTGTTCTGGGTAAGTTAAGTGGTCGCAACGCCTTCAAACAACGCATGCAAGAGATGGGTGTGGTGCTTGAGAGCGAATCAGAATTGAATGCAGCCTTCGCGCGCTTCAAAGAACTGGCAGATCGCAAAAGTGAGATTTTTGACGAAGACATTCTGGCCTTGGTCAGTGAAGAAAGCGTCACCCAAGAAAAGGAGCAGTACGCATTTGTTTCTTTGGCGCAACACAGTGAAACAGGAGAGCGCCCCAGCGCCGCCATTGTTTTTACGGTCAGTGGCAAGGAAGTCCATGGCAAATCGGAGGGCAACGGTCCTGTGGATGCTTCTTTAAAGGCCATTGAATCGATTGTGGAAAGTGGTGCAGAAATGGTGCTTTATTCTGTCAACGCCATCAGCGGTTCGACCGAAAGCCAAGGCGAAGTCACGGTTCGCTTGCAAAACAGCGGCCGCGTGGTCAATGGCGTAGGTTCAGACCCTGACATCATTGTGGCCTCGGCCAAGGCTTATTTAAGCGCTCTGAATAAACTTCAAAGCAAGGCAGACAGGGTGGCGGCTCAGGGCTAAGTGTTTCAAAGCAAAGACTGAACTAGGTCATCAAGAAGGTCGCGCAAGGTGTTGA
>CAXNGF010000178.1:0-4900 GCA_964201905.1 Limnohabitans sp.
TAAGCGCGACTCCATGTTCAGCGCTTCAATGGCAGTACCGCAGTACTCAATGGCATAGCCAGTACCACCAGCAGCCCCAATATGTCCAATCAGGGCCAATATCATGTCCTTGGCAGCGACGCCAGAAGGTGTTTTGCCTGCAAACTCAACGCGCATGGTTTTGGGCTTTTTTTGTTGCAAGGTTTGTGTGGCCAAAACGTGGTGAACTTCGGTAGTGCCAATGCCGAATGCGATGGCACCCATGGCGCCATGGGTGCAGGTGTGGCTGTCGCCGCAAACAATGGTGGTGCCAGGTAAGGAGATGCCTTGCTCTGGTCCAATGACATGAATAATGCCTTGAGAGTTTTGCCCCAAATCAAACAAATGAATGCCTGATTCGTGTGTTTGTTTTCTGAGCAGCGCAATCGTGTCGTCTGCCCAAGGCGCCATACCTCCCGTTCTGCCAGGTGCTGTTGCCACCACATGATCGGGTGTTGCAAAAGTTAAGTTTGGTTGCCTAATCTTGAGCCCACGTTGGCGAATTTGAAAAATAGCGTCACCACCACCAAGGTCGTGCATGAGGTGACGATCTACATACAGGAGGTCAACGCCTGGCGCTAAATTTTCAACCACATGTTGAGACCAAACTTTCTCAAAAAGTGTTTTTGCTGTCATGTCTGTTCAACGTATTTCTTTTCGAACTCCCAGACATCAGGGAATCCAACCAATTCATGCAGCTCTTTCATGTCAATCATGGGAACAGGGCTACCAGCAGTGGTGCCGTGATCGGCCAGATACTTCAGCGCATTTTTAGTAGCTGCGGCAGCGACTGCCATAACAGCGCCTGGCCAAATGGCCAGCGCAAAGCCTAAATCTTTGAGTTGTTTGGCCGATAGTTCAGGCGATCTACCTGTTGGAACCATATTGGCAATGAGCCAAGCGCCACAACCATGCAACTCTTCGCCAATGCGCTTAAATTCATCGACAGATTCGGGTGACTCCACAAAAATAATGTCGGCGCCTGCCTTTGCAAACAACTTGCCTCGCTCTAGCGCTTCTTCTAATCCTAGGCCAGTTCTTGCGTCCGTTCTGGCAATGATGAGCGTGTCTGAACTTCTTCTGGCAGCTACAGCGACTTCAATGCGCCTAACAGCATCTGCCTGGGAGACAACCTTGCGGTTTGGGGTGTGGCCGCATTTCTTGGGGGATTCTTGATCTTCAAGTTGAATAGCTTGAACACCTGCCTCCTCGTAGCCTCGGACGGTGTGCCTGATATTGATCAACCCGCCAAAGCCTGTATCTGCATCTGCAATTAGAGGGCTGCTAATGCCATGTGCAATGGTTCTAGCGCGACCTTGCATGTCTGTGTAGCCGGCTAAGCCTGCATCTGGAAGTCCTAGGTGCGATGCTGAAACCCCATAGCCGGTCATGTACAAAGCATGAAAGCCCATTTGATCGGCCACTTTGGCCGATATCATTTCATAAATGCCAGGCGCGACAATAAAGTCGCCTTTTTGCAATTTCTGTTTTAGCGTTCCGCGTGGGCTGGGCATGGTTAATTCTTTGGTCATGGGGTGTCCTATTATTCGGCAACAGCGCCTGAATCTTTGACGGCTTTGCCCCATTTGGGGACATCAGTCGCGAGCAATTGGCTGAATGCTGCCGGTGTAGAAGCTACAACATCTAAGCCCAGTTTTGCCAGCCGTTCTTTGATGTCAGGTGACTGCAATGCAGCAGCAATTTCTACATTGAGCTTGTTCACAATGGGGGCGGGTATGCCTGCAGGACCTAAAATGGCTAGCCAATTTTCAGCTTCAAATGGAATGCCAGATTCAATGAAAGTAGGCACATCGGGCAGCGCACTCGAACGTTTTGTGGCCGCCAAACCAATGGCTTTTGCTTTTCCAGATTGAATGTGCACCATGGAGGTGTTGACACTGACACTTGTCATTTGCACATCACCCGCCAACAAAGCTTGCATGGCGGGCGCGCCGCCTTTGTAGGGAATATGAACCATGTCTAGACCGCCTGCCGCTGATCTGAATAACTCTAATGCCAAGTGAGAGCCATTGCCAGTGCCTGCAGATGAAAAGGTGAATTTACCTGGTTGGCTCTTAACCAATGCAACAAATTCTTTGGGTGTTTTTACAGGCACCGAAGGGTGAATTAAGATGACTGCAGGAAATGTAGCCGCCAAAGTAATGGGGCTAAAGTCTTTGAAAACATCATATTGAAGCTTTGCGCCATAAAGTGAAGGCGCAATGGATTGTGTGCCGTTGTCCGCAACAACCAATGTGTAGCCATCGGGTGCCGATTTAGCAGTGAACGCGACTGCAATTGTTCCTCCCGCACCAACCTTGTTTTCAACCACAACTTGTTGACCCATTCGCTCACTCAGCTTTTGAGCCAGTATTCGGCCAAATGCATCAGAATTGCCACCTGCTGCATGTGGAATGATTAGCTTAATGGGTTTTGTCGGGAAGCTCTGGGACATTACTTGTCCAGAAAATGAAAGCAGGGTGCCTGCGGTTAGCAGTGCAAGTGATCTTAAAGTCGTGCGACGCTGTTTTGAAGTCATTCTGTTTCCTTTTGTGTGACTGCCAAGTCAAGAAACATCATATACAAAAAGCCGAATTTGTAAGCTAGGGTTTCATATGAGAAATTTGATCAAGTTTGGCTTTGTTTGGTAGCATGTTGGATTAAAGGATCAGGGATGACGATGAACTTTAAAGATGAGCTGGCTCCCACTGGAAAGTTGAGATCTGGTATGAATTTGGGTAATAACTTGTTCACACGTAAAAATGCGACAGGTGAGTTGCTGGGCGTGAGTGTCGACTTAATGCAAGAGTTAGCCAAACGACTTGATGTTGCATTAGAGATGGTCATTTACGACCGGCCTGGGCAAGTAGCAGACGATGCCACCAAGGGTGTTTGGGACGTTGCCATCCTTGCGATTGAAAAAACAAGAGCCAAGACCATATCATTTTCCAAAGCTATGACTGAAATTGAAGCAGGGTATGTTGTTCACAAAAGCTCAACTTTTTTAAGTACTGACCAAGTAGATTCAAAGGGAGTGAAAATTGCCGCCCCAGAAAAAGCAGGTTACGAGCTTTATTTAACCAGTGCTTTGAAAAATGCATCGATTGTTCGAACAAAAGACTTTGCCACTTCAATTGAAATATTCAATCAATCTAAAGTCGACGCTTTATCTGGCCTTAAACCAAATTTGATTGATTCAATGCCGATACTGCCCGAAGGAAAGTTATTGCAAGGAAATTTCATGACAGTCAATCATGGCTTTGCTATTGCTCTTGGAAAAGCCGCGGCAAATGTCTATTTAGACAACTTTGTTACAGAGCTAATTGCAACCGGTTTTGTTGCTAAATCTATTGAAAAACATCAGATCAAAGGGTTGATCGCCATTCAAAATTGACTCGAGCATAATCTCATGAATATGAAATTATTCGCCAGCCTCATCTCCGTCCTCCTGCTTTCTGCCTGCGCAGGTATGGCACCCAACGGCCCAGACTATGTCAGGACCGTCAGCCAGATTCCCGCTGACGTTGAAAAGCGCCTGCGCGAAATCGGTCCCATCAGCGCGCCCGAGCCGACTCGTCCGCTTTATGCGCCCCTGCAACAATCAGTCGAGCCTTTTACCAACATCGCGGTCAAGCGCGACTTGCGTTACGGAACAGCTGAGCGACATCGGCTGGATGTCTTCACACCCATTGGAGCTTCCAACCGGCCCGTGTTGCTGTTCATGCACGGCGGCGCCTATGTTGGTGGCGACAAACACATCAGCGGTAGCCCTTTCTACTCAAACATTGGCGCATGGGCCGCGCGCAATGGCATGGTGGGCGTGAACATGACTTATCGTCTCGCGCCACAGGCCAAATGGCCAGCAGCGCAGGAGGATATCGGCAATGCGATCGCATGGGTACGCTCCAACGCAGCAGTACATGGTGGTGATCCCAACCGCATTTACCTAATGGGCCATTCTGCCGGCGCGTCACACGTTTCCAACTATCTGTCTCATTTCCAATTCCACGGTGCGGCAGGACCCGGGGTAGTGGGCGCGATCATCGTATCGGGCTTTTACGATTACGAAATACTCAACGCCACTAGCACCTTTTTCCAGTACCACGGCAATGACAAGGCGAAATACGTGCAGCATTCGCCGCTGCCTGGCTTGATATCCAGCCGCGTGCCCATGTTGTTCGCTGTAGCGCAGTTCGACACGCCGGATTTTGTGCAGCAAGCCGAACTTCTGCGCAAGGGTTTTTGCAATGCCGGCCGTTGCCAGCGCATCGTCATGCTCACTGGCCATAGTCATATGTCAGAGATTTACTCAATCAATACGGCAGATACTAAGTTGAGCAACGAAATACTTGAATTCATCAAGCCATAGTGCACAAGGTGACCTAGAGACAGCCACCCTCCCGTGGAACGGTCCGGCCTGATTGATTTAATTCAATATCCTGCATCTGATCGTGTGATGGCAATTGAGATGCAGCTGATCTCAGCTAGAAAGCTATCTTGAAATTATTGCTAATCCTTAGCACTCTTGAGATCAATACTTCATAAGGTAAGTACTTATAGACATATTATTAATAAGGTTCTTAATGACCTAGATCAATGTCTCATTCCAGCAAAGTGAGCCTAAGTAGTTTCTTAATGTTTCCTCGGCAAGTGTAGTAACTTGGAGTGAGAATCGACATGACAATTGCAATCGCACTGGTGTTGTTGGTACTTGGATCATTGATCTTCCATTACCTAAGCCCTTGGTATTTCACACCCATCGCTTCCAACTGGAAGGGCATGGACGATACGATTGAGCTGACCTTTTGGATTACGGGTCTGGCTTTTGTTGCTGTCAATCTTTTCGTTGCTTATTGCATTATCAAGTTCCGAGCTAAGCAAG
>CAXNGF010000179.1:0-4888 GCA_964201905.1 Limnohabitans sp.
GCTTCCTCATACTGGCGTACCAGAAATCGTTCAGCCCCCCTTGGCTTCAGCCCTCACTGATTGGAAATTAATGTTGATCTGACCCCAATTATTTCAGGCTAGCAACTTGTCCAAGTTGCTGGTAATTTTTTCTTCGATTTTGTCTTTGAAGGACGCCATCAAAAAACCCAGTTCTAATTTCATGGTGAGTTTCGAAGCAGTCACTTCCAAATACCCAGAAGCGCCTGCCCGCTCGAAATTCAAGCGGTCTTGGATTTCGCCTTGCTCGTTGGTTTCATTGGCCACATACGTGCAGTCCATGCCCCAATCTGACTCGGACTCTTTTTGCCACTGTGCAGCAATAGCACGGGCTTTTTCGAGACCCAATGTATGCGAACGTTGAATCAAAATTTCTGACATACCTTCAAACTTTCTTCAGCAATGCCACTTCAACTTGGCAATCGTAAAACACAGGCGCGCGGCCTAAATCGGTTAGCAATTGGCTGGTCACCTCATTGACGTTGGTGCCATTCAAACCCATCTTGCGCCACCATATTCCCAAGCCGTTCACCACACCAGGTCGTGCGCGCGAACTGACATCGGCTTTGCAATGGTACTCACCGCGGTCGTTGAACACCTTGACCGTATCACCCGTAGAAATTCCGCGGGCGGCAGCATCCACCAAACTCATTTCCACCAAAGGCTCTTTCTCAATAGCGCGCAAACTTTCTACATTTACAAAACTAGAATTCAAGAAATTACGAGCAGGCGGCGAAATCATGGCCAAGGGGTAGGCACTGCCCGCTACTGGCACTTCGTAATTGGGAATGTGATTTGGCAATGGGTCCAAGCCTTGCGAAGCCAATCGATCACTCACAAACTCGCAACGCCCGGAAGGTGTGGCAAAGCCGCCCTCTGCGAAAGGTGCATCAGGTACTTTCAAAGACACAAAACCTTTGTCCAAGAGTGCTTCAAAATCAATTTCCGAGCCTACTGCGGTGCGGCACAAACTCACATCATCTTCGCTGAAACAGGGCTCCTCAAAGCCCATCGCTTTGGCCAGCAAGCGAAAGATTTCGCTGTTTGATTTAGACTGCCCAACCGGCTCAATGGCTGGCTTGTTAAGCAACACATCTGTGTGGCCATAACTGCCCTGCACGTCCCAGTGCTCGAGTTGTGTGGTGGCAGGCAGTACATAGTCTGCATAGTCTGCCGTGTCTGTTTGAAAATGCTCCATCACCACGGTGAACAGGTTCTCCCGCGCAAAACCTTGAACCACTTTGCCCGACTGCGGTGCAATGGCTACAGGGTTGCTGTTGTAGACCAACAGCGCCTTGACTTGTGGGCCCCAAGTTGCACTCCCAGGATTGTTCAACTCATTGCCAATGGTCGACATGTTCAAGGTTCGCGGACGGCGCGAACCCAATAAATCTGGGCGATGTAAATCGACTTTGTTCACTTTGAAATTGCTTGAACTGCTGAGCAGCATTCCGCCAGCGCGGTCTCGCCAAGCTCCCGTCAGGGCAGGCAAACAAGCCACAGCCCTTACGGCATTTGCGCCGCCCTTGACCCTTTGCATGCCGTAATTCAACCGAATAGCGGTCTTCTTCGTGGTGCCCCAGTCTTTGGCCAGTTCTCTAATTAAAGATTCATCTATGCCACAAACTTCTGCTGCTCGAGACAAGGTCCATGTCATGACGCGTTCACGCAGGGCATCCCAACCAAGTGTGTATTTTTCAAGGTAGTCGTGGTCTAACCAATTGTTCACAACCAACTCGCGCATGACGGCCAAGGCCAGTGCAGCATCTGTGCCTGGTTGGATGGCCAAATGCACATGGCATTTTTCGGCTGTTTCGCTCATGCGGGGGTCAATGCAAATTAGCTTGGCACCGTTGCGTTTGGCTTCCTGGGCTCGGCGCCAAAAGTGAATGTTGCTGGCAATTGAATTGCTGCCCCAAATGACAATCAATTTGGATTCGGAAAAAAATTCGGTTTGCATGCCGAACTTGCCGCCCAAGGTGTAAATCAAGCCCTCGCCCCCTGCAGATGCACAAATAGTTCGATCCAATAAGGAAGCGCCTATTTTGTGAAAAAAGCGCGATGCCATCGATTCACTTTGCACCCATCCCATGGTGCCGCCATAGCTGTAGGGCAGGATCGCTTCAGGGTCGTCGGCCGCAATGGCTGTCAGCTTGGCGGCAATGTCTTGAATGGCCTCTTCCCAAGTCACTTGTACAAACTGACCTGACCCCTTAGGCCCAGACCGCTTCAATGGGAACATCAGCCGATCAGGGCTGTAAGTCCGCTCTGTATAACGCGACACTTTGGTGCAAAGTACCCCATCTGTGTGCTTGTGATCGGGGTTGCCTTGCACCTTCACAGCGCGTCCGTTCTCGACGGTGGTGAGCAAAGCGCAGGTGTCTGGGCAATCATGAGGGCACAAACCGCGAACTACGGCATTTTTTTCAAGCACTGAATTTGTCATTCTTTGATTCTAAAGGTGTCGATTTTGGGGATAACCCTAAACACAAATGTCCCCCAAGTGCGAAAGGGTTGTAGCGCGATGGCATGACTCTCGCTAGACTGTAGGTATGAAAATCATCGACTCCATCCTCTCAGACGCGGCCAGCATTGCGACCATTCGCAAAGACATCCATGCTCACCCCGAGCTTTGCTTCAAAGAAGAGCGCACAGCCGACGTGGTGGCCAAGCAGCTCACCGATTGGGGCATTCCCATTCACAGGGGCATGGGCACCACGGGTGTCATTGGCATTGTGCACGGCCGTGATGGCGGTGCATGCGGCCGAGGTGTAGGCCTCAGAGCCGACATTGACGCATTGCCCATGCAAGAGTTCAACACCTCTGCCCACGCCAGCAAACACGCCGGCAAAATGCACGCTTGTGGACATGACGGCCACACCGCCATGTTGTTGGCAGCGGGCAAACATTTCTCCAAAAACCGCGACTTCGACGGCACTGTTTATTTGATCTTCCAACCCGCCGAAGAAGGCGGCGGCGGTGCCCGTGAAATGATCAAAGACGGCATGTTCGAGAAGTTCCCCATGCAAGCCGTGTTTGGCATGCACAACTGGCCTGGCGCCCAAGTGGGCACCTTTGCCGTCAGCCCTGGCCCCGTCATGGCGTCTAGCAACGAGTTCAAAATTACCATTCGCGGCAAAGGCAGCCACGCTGCTTTGCCCCACAACGGCATCGACCCCGTGCCCGTGGCTTGCCAATTGGTCATGGCTTTCCAAACCATCATCTCGCGCAACAAAAAGCCGGTCGATGCGGGCGTCATTTCGGTCACCATGGTGAACGCTGGCGAAGCCACCAACGTGGTACCCGATTTCTGCGTTATTCAAGGCACCGTGCGCACCTTCACCATCGAAGTGTTAGACCTCATTGAAAACCGCATGAAGCAAATCACAGAAAACCTGTGCGCTGCTTTCGATGCCAAGCCCGAGTTTCACTTTAACCGCAACTATCCACCCACCATCAACAGCGCCACCGAAGCCGACTTTGCGCGCAAAGTGATGGAAGGCATTGTGGGCAAGGACAATGTGATGGTGCAAGAGCCCACCATGGGCGCCGAAGATTTCTCTTTCATGTTGCAAGCCAAGCCTGGTGCCTATGTCTTCATTGCCAATGGCGACGGCTCGCACCGCGAAATGGGCCACGGCGCAGGTCCTTGCATGTTGCACAATCCCAGCTACGACTTCAACGACGATCTCATTCCTTTGGGCGGCACGTATTGGGTTGAATTGGCCACACAGTGGTTGGCCAACCCCACTCAACCAAAGTAAGCTTCTGCTTCATTCGAGTTTAGACATCTCTCTATTGAAGCCCTTTTGCACAGACACGAATGTGTGGTGCAAACAAATCATTTCTCAGGCCCGTGAAGCCATTTCCCAAGCAGTTGAAAGATTGAAATGACCCACTCACCCGCTCGCGTTCTTTTGTTAGGCGGAACCGGCTTTGTGGGCCGCCATGTTTGCGAGAAGCTCACCCGCTTAGGTTGCAGCATGACCGTTGTGACGCGGCGCGCCAGCCAAGCCAGCGCCATCCAAAATTTACCCCGCGTCCACGTCGTGGAAGGCGATGTTTACAACCTAGAATTTTTAACCCAGTGCATGCAGCAGCACGATGTGGTGATCAACCTGATTGCCATCTTGCACGGTACGCCAGCTGCCTTTGAAAAAGCCCATGTGCAGTTGCCACAAGTTATTGCCAAAGCGTGCCAAGACAGCGGTGTCAATCGGCTAATTCACATCAGCGCCTTGGGTGCCAGCCTCTCGGGTCCTTCCGATTACCAACGCAGCAAAGCGCGCGGCGAAGAGGTCCTCAAGCAAGCAGGACTTGCACTGACACTGCTGCAGCCCAGTGTGATCTTTGGCAGAGAAGACAAGTTTTTAAACTTGTTTGCCCAACTTCAAAGCATCACCCCCATCGTGCCCTTGGCCGGAGCGCAAACACGCTTTCAAGCCGTGTGGGTGGAAGACGTGGCCAATGCCATAGCCCAGTGTGTTTTTAACAGCGACACCGCAGGAAAGACCTACGAGCTTTGCGGCCCCGAAGTTTTCACACTCCAACAACTGGTTCAAAAGTCTGGTCAGTGGGCGGGCATTCGCCAAGGCAAAGGCCGTTTGGTTTTTAGCATCCCTCACGCGCTGGCGTGGCTTCAAGCCTTTCTGATGGAATTGGCGCCAGGACAACCCTTGATGAGCCGTGACAATTTGGCCTCCATGAAGGTGGACAACGTAGCATCTGGCCATGCGCTTGGCTTGAAGGATTTGGGCATTCAGGCTTCAGCTGTCAGCGGCATTGCACCCACCTACTTAGGTATCAAAGGACCCTGCACAACACTGAACGACTACCGAGCCAAAGCAGGCAGGTGAACCCCTTTAGACAA
>CAXNGF010000180.1:0-4825 GCA_964201905.1 Limnohabitans sp.
AGCCTGATTCCACTCTTTGATTTTGCTGGTGCGAAGTTGGGTGTCAATTCGCAAATAAGGCAAGTTATCGCGAATGATGTTGGAAGGCTTGCCGTTGCTTACCCATTGGTGGTATGCGCCACCAAACTCTTCAGACCAACCATACAGCATAGGCAATTCTTCTTGTGTGATCTCAATCATTTTGCCAATCATGGCGGCACGATTGGGGGTGTCGTCCAAATCTTTCATGCGGTCAAACAGCTGATCAAATTCTACGTTGGCATAGTTACTTGAATTCTCACCATCAAACTTGGCCTTTGAATTGGGGCCGTAAAGCAAGAACAAAAAGTTTTCGGGATCGGGATAGTCCGCCATCCAACCCCAGAAAAAGAATTGGGCAGAGCCCTTTCTCATCTTGTCCTGAAAGCGGTTGTAGTCGGTGTTGCGAATTTCAATTTGAACATTGAGTTTGGCAAACTGCTTAGACACCCAGTCAAGCCTGGCCTTGTAGCCCGGGCCAACGCCTTGTGTATCGTAATTCAAGGTAAGTGGCTGACCCGTTTTGGCATCACGGCCATTGGGGTACCCAGCTTCAGTGAGTAATTTTTTAGCAACTTCAATTGATTTACGCTTGTATTTGCCATCAGGCAATTTGTCGTAAATGACAGGGTTAGGTTGCGACAAATTGTTGCCAAACAAACCAGGCACCACCACGCTGTGGTTTACTTGTGCACGGTCGTCTTCAAAAATAGACACATACTCTTCGAAGTCAAACGCAATGGCCAAAGCTTGACGAAGTTTTTTATTCCTAATTTTATCTTCTGGCGTTTTACCAAGGCCCACCACAGGGTCTAACCAGTTAAATCCAAAGTGCCAAAAGCCAACTTGGATGGTGCTGGGCAATTGTATTTTTCGCTCAATCAATTCCTTGGATCGACCTGTGCCATCTTGAATCGACACTTGGTAGCCGATACCTGGCTCACCACGCTCAAGTTGCGGAATGTCGTAATAGCCTTGAATGAATTTGGTGGCCACTGAGGTGGCTTCCTTTTCTATCACTGACACCACTTTGTCGACAAAAGGTGTTTTCTTGCCGCAGTCGTTTAACAAGCCCTTTTCTTTGTCGCCAGTTTCACCCTCGCAAGGGTAAGGAACGCCTCTGTAGTTTGGGTTGCGAACCAACTCCATGCGTGCATTGGGGATGTATTCAGTCAACATATAAGGGCCGGTGCCCACGGGCCATGTATCTGGATTGAGATTGCGACGCGACATGCCATCTTGGGCATAAAACGCATCGACCTCCCATGGAATGGGCGCAAAGAAAGTCATGGCCAACCAATATTTAAATTGAGGGTACTTGCCCACCACACGAATTCTTAAAGTATGCGCGTCGACCACTTCAACACCCGACAGTGGGTGCTCTCTAAAGTCCAGCCAAGGCAAATGACCCAAGGGGCCTACTTCTCGAGCAGACTTACCTTGCTTGAGTTTTTCATTGAAGGTTTTAATTTGTTTGCCGTAATCAGCTAGGCCCACAATTTTTTCTGACAAAAATCCAAAAGATGGTGATTTGATGCGGGGTGTGGCCAATCGCTTGATGGCGTAGGCATAGTCTTCTGCCAACAACTCGCGAGTGCCCATGTGTTCAAAGTCGTAGGGGCGGCGTTTACCTTCAATTTCAGAATCTTTGAGCGTCAAATAACGTTGCTTGCCTTCTGAGGTTTTGGCAAACGCAGGATGCGGTTGATACATGATGCCCGGCTGTATTTTGAGTTCGAACACGCTCTCGGCAATTTGATCAGCTGAAGTTTGAACTGGGAGTTCTCGTCCTTCTTTGCTGACGAACTTAACCGCTGGAAGCTCTGTCAAGGTTCGCGGCTCTAACTCATAAGGGCGCTTCAAATAATGGTATTTGAGGGGCGGCTCATAAACCGCATAAGTCCAGGGCGTCTCGTTGTTGCTGTATGAAGACGTGGAGTCGAGGTACTTGGGGGATTCTTGATAGGAGGTTAAAAGGACATTTTCAGCCAACAAGGCTTTGGGTACGGGTTCGTTGGAAACGCCGTTGCAGCCTGAAATCAAAGTGGCCAACAAAATGCAGACCAAAATTTTGCAAAAATGACTTTTATAGAAGTTCAATGTTCAACCCTTTTCAACAATTGCTTATTGTGCCTAGATTTAGGGGCATCTCATGTCAAAATGCAAACCAACTCAACATGACAAAACCTAAAATGAGCTTTTTAACCGGTAAAAAAATACTGATCACAGGCGTTCTGTCCAACAGGTCAATCGCTTATGGCATCGCTAAATCGTGTCATGAACAAGGCGCTGAATTGGCATTCAGCTATGTGGGTGATCGATTCAAAGACCGCATCACTGAATTTGCTGCAGACTTCAATTCAAAACTCATTTTCGATTGTGATGTTGGCAATGACGACCAAATCAACAAGTTATTTCAAGACTTGTCGCTGCATTGGCCGCAGTTTGATGGTTTTGTGCACAGCATTGGATATGCACCCAAAGAGGCCATTGCTGGCGACTTCATTGAAGGTTTGAGTCGTGAGGGTTTTAAGATTGCACATGACATCAGTGCCTACAGTTTTCCAGCTATGGCCAAAGCAGCTCTCCCCTACTTGAGAGAAGATGCCGCACTCTTAACCCTGACCTACTTGGGTGGCGTGAAAGTTGTACCCAACTACAACACAATGGGCTTGGCAAAAGCCTCACTTGAAGCCTCTGTCAGATACTTGGCCAATTCTTTAGGACCCAAAAAAATCAGGGTCAATGGCATCAGTGCCGGGCCCATTAAAACCCTAGCGGCCTCTGGCATCAAAGATTTTGGAAAAATTTTGAGCGCTGTTGCCGCAACATCGCCAATTCGAAGGAATGTCACCATCGAGGATGTTGGAAATACGGCCGCATTTTTGATGAGTCCACTTTCTGCAGGCATTTCAGCTGAAATTATTTATGTTGACGGTGGTTTTAGCCATGTCGTTGGCGGCATTGAGTAGTCAATCAAGGCGCCTCAATATTTTTTCTTTTTCCCGTGATTTTCACTTTACAAAGTAATGAACAAAGAGAAAAGAATGTCGCAAAAAAACAACAAAGTATGGGTTGATAAACTCAAATAGAGGCTGTGTCTAAGCGGCAACACAATCAGCAAAATAACGCTTGATTCCGTCCGCACCAATCTCTTCCACCAAACCATGGATGTCGGTTTCAAAACCTGGGCATTGCAAGTTAAATTCGCGCGAGAACTTCAGGTAGTCCACAATTTTCTTATTGAACACCTCGCCTGGAACCAACAAAGGAATGCCGGGCGGATACGGCGTGACCAAACCCACAGTAATGCGGCCTTCCAACTCATCGATTGACACACGTTCAGTTTTGCGGCGGGCAATTTGGGCATAGGCATCAGCAGGCGTCATGGCCGGTGACAAGTCTGACAAATACATTTCAGTGGTCAAACGAGCCACGTCATATTTGGCATACAAAGTGTGAATGTGCTGGCACAAATCACGCAACCCCATGCGCTCGTACTTGGGTTGCTTTTGGCAGAACTTGGGCATGATGCGCCACATGGGCTGATTGCGGTCGTAGTCATCTTTGAACTGCTGCAAGGCTGTTAACAAAGAGTTCCACCGGCCTTTTGTAATGCCAATGGTAAACATGATAAAGAAACTGTAGAGGCCCGTTTTTTCAACCACCACACCGTGTTCTGTTAGGAACTTGGTCAGTACCGAAGCAGGTATGCCTGTCTTGTCAAACTTTCCGTCTAAGTTCAACCCGGGCGTCACGATGGTTGCTTTGATGGGGTCGAGCATGTTGAAGCCGTCGGCCATTTGACCAAAGCCATGCCACTTGCTGCCTTTTTTGCGAGAGTCGCTGCGAAGAACCCAGTCCTCTGCTCGGCCAATACCCTCGTCGACCAAGTTCTCGGGCCCCCAAACTTTGAACCACCAGTCTTTGCCATACTCATCGTCTACTTTGCGCATAGCACGGCGGAAATCTAAAGCCTCTGCAATGCTCTCCTCGACCAAAGCAGTACCGCCAGGTGGCTCCATCATGGCAGCGGCCACGTCGCAGCTGGCAATGATGCTGTATTGAGGGCTGGTGCTGGTATGCATCAGGTAGGCTTCATTGAACAAGTGCCTGTCTAACTTGGTATTTTGCGAGTCTTGAATGAGCACGTGGCTGGCCTGACTGATACCCGCCAACAATTTGTGAATGGACTGAGTGGCGTACACCACAGAATTCTTAGGTCGTGCCCGCTTCTTGCCCATGGCATGGTAAGTGCCATAGAAGGGGTGGAAGGCAGCGTGTGGTAGCCAAGCTTCATCGAAGTGCAAATTCTCTACATAACCATCAAGCATGCCCTTGATGGTTTCGGTGTTGTACAACACACCGTCGTAGGTAGACTGCGTGAGAGTCATCACGCGCGGCTTCACCTTCTTGGCATCCACCCCTTTGAGCAAAGGGTTGGCTTTGATCTTGGCCTGAATATTGGCAACCTCAAACTCGCTTTGAGGAATAGGACCAATGATGCCGTAATGGTTGCGCGTGGGTTTCAAGAAAACAGGAATAGCGCCTGTCATGATGATGGCGTGCAAAATTGATTTGTGACAGTTGCGATCGACCACCACCACATCGCCTGGCGCCACGGTGTGATGCCACACCATTTTGTTGGAGGTACTGGTGCCATTGGTCACGAAAAAGCAATGGTCAGCGTTGAAAATGCGAGCTGCGTTGCGCTCGCTCTCCCCTATTGCGCCATTGTGATCTAGCAACTGACCCAACTCTTCGACAGCATTGCAGACGTCGGCACGGAGCATGTTTTCGCCATAAA
>CAXNGF010000181.1:0-4812 GCA_964201905.1 Limnohabitans sp.
GCGCTTCGATACCATCAAGCAGGGTGGCGGCTTGCATTGGCTGCGCGCCGAGTGCCTGAAATGCAAGCATGGCTTGAAGGCCAAGGCATTCCCAGCGATTCGGCCCAATGCTATTGCGCTGATGTGAGCGACGCCAACAGCATCATTGCTGCTGCCAACGAATGCATTGCCGAACAAGGCGTTCCCGATGTGGTCATCGCCAATGCGGGCATTAGCGTCGGCATGGACACGCAAGTACGCGAAGATTTAGAAGTTTTGCAGCAAGTGATGAACACCAATGTGATGGGTATGGCGGCAACTTTTCATCCATTTTTGCAAGTGATGAAGAACCGCGCTTCACAGATGGGCCCTGCGCAACCTGCAGGCACTTTGGTTGGCATTGCCAGTGTTGCTGGTGTTCGCGGTATGCCAGGTCATGCCGCTTATTGCGCAAGCAAAGCAGCGGTCATCAGCTATTGTGAAAGTTTACGCGGTGAGCTCAAGTCCGAAGGCTTCAAAGTCGTGACCTTGGCACCGGGGTACATCAAAACACCCTTGACTCAAAAAAATAAATTCCCAATGCCTTTTTTAATGAGTGCAGATGATTTTGCAAAGGCCGCGTTTCATGCAATTCAGCAGGGGGCGAGCTTTCGAGTGATTCCCACACCCATGGCTTGGGTTGCGCGAATTTTGCGGGTCTTGCCCAATGCCTTATTTGATCGCGCGTTTAAGAATGTGCCCCGAAAACACCGAGCGACTGACTGAAGTCGCCTGCGCAAAAATTTGTGACCATGAAAAAAGCCCTGCATGCAGGGCTTTTTTGTGTCTCACACTCGAAAGTGTGAGTGCAGAAGTAACAAGCGATTAATAACCGCCGCCGCCTTCGCGACGACCACCACCACCACCATTGCCACCGCCGCCGCCACGTGGGCCTGAGCCATATGGGCTACGGAAACCGGACTCGCCGCCGCCTTCACGACGACCGCCGCCACCACCAAAGCCACCACCACCGGAACGGGGGGGACGCTCTTCCATGGGACGAGCTTCATTGACAACAACACTGCGACCGCCCAAGGGTTGACCGTTCATGCCATTGATTGCAGATTGAGCTTCCTCATCAGAGCCCATTTCCACAAAGCCGAAGCCTTTTGAGCGACCTGTGTCGCGTTCCATCATGACTTTAGCGCTGGTTACAGAACCGAACTGACCGAAGGCCTGCTCTAAATCACCGTCACGAACCGAGTACGGCAGATTGCCGACGTATAGTTTTTTGCCCATTGAAAGGGACTCCTCTAAACACAAAAACAAAAGCGATGGAGCCCCAAAAACGCATCAACAAACCCAAAAACCTCGGAAGGAAGCGAAACTGACACCTGTACACCGCGAACAAAGCCCACGCCTTAAGACGTGAGCTCACCCATTATGGGCCACAAAACAAAAGCTTTGGCAAGTAAATTCTCTGAAAGGCCTTTAAATACTTGGGATTAGACGTGTTTTACATGAATTACCAGCTCGCTTCGCGGTCTGGCGTGGCGCTGATTTTGTGCACCGTCAGGTCTGCCCCTTCGTATTCTTCTTCTGGCGTCATTTTGAGACCCATGGTGATTTTCAAAATACCGTAGATCAAAATACCCCCTATCAAGGCCCAAGTCACGCCCAATGCAGTACCAATCAGCTGGGCCTGAAAGCTCACGCCGCCCAAACCACCAAATGATTGCAGGCCAAAAATGCCAGCAGCAATGCCGCCCCAAGCGCCGCAAACACCATGCAAGGGCCAAACACCCAGCACGTCGTCAATTTTCCATTTGTTTTGAGTCAAGGTGAACATCACCACAAACAGTGCGCCCGCCACAGCACCCACAGCAAGGGCGCCGAAGGGATGCATGAGGTCAGAGCCTGCGCAAACGGCAACCAGCCCGGCCAAGGGCCCGTTGTGCACAAAGCCTGGGTCGTTCCTGCCCATCATTAAGGCTGTCAATGTGCCGCCAACCATGGCCATCAATGAATTGACTGCCACCAAGCCTGAAATTTTGTCGAGTGTTTGAGCGCTCATGACGTTAAAACCAAACCAACCGACTATCAAAATCCAAGCGCCTAAGGCCAAAAAAGGAATGTTAGAAGGAGGGTGTGCAGAAACAGCACCGTCTTTTTTATAGCGGTTGTAGCGTGCGCCTAACAAGATCACGGCTGGCAGTGCTATCCAACCACCCATGGCATGAACCACCACGGAACCCGCAAAGTCGTGAAACTCCTCGCCAGTGGTGGCCTTGATCCAAGCCTGCACACCAAAGTGCTGGTTCCAAGCAATGCCCTCAAAGAAGGGGTACACAAACCCAACGATGCAAGCCGTGGCAATAAGTTGGGGCCAAAACTTGGCGCGCTCGGCAATGCCGCCCGAGACGATGGCAGGGATGGCTGCAGCAAAGGTCAATAGGACGAAAAATTTCACCAAGTCATAACCATTTTTTGCAGCCAATTGCTCTGCGCCAACAAAAAAGTTGGTGCCATAAGCGACGCTGTAGCCCACGACAAAATAAACCACCGTTGAGACAGAGAAATCGACCAAGATTTTGACCAAGGCATTGACTTGGTTTTTCTTGCGAACTGTGCCCAGCTCTAAAAAGGCAAATCCTGCGTGCATGGCGAGCACCATGATGCCGCCCAACAAAATAAAGAGTGAGTCCGCGCCCTGTTTTAGTGCTTCCATATCGATCTTTGCTTGTTTTTGAATTAATTTGGTGCGCAAATGCCTTGTTTGTGTATCGCGCACCAAAAACAAGCAAAAAACACGCCAAAGAGGGGCTTGCTGGACCGATATGATGGGTCAATGGAAGCTTTTCTTGTCTCAACTGGTATTGTTGCCCTGGCTGAAATGGGCGACAAAACACAACTTTTATCCTTGGTGTTAGCGGCTCGTTTTCGCAAGCCTTGGCCCATTTTCTGGGGCATTTTGGTGGCCACCTTGGTCAACCATGGTTTGGCGGGGGCGGCTGGGAGTTGGGTTACCACTCAGCTTGGGCCCGAAGCTTTGCGCTGGGTTTTGGGTGGCTCCTTTTTGGTCATGGCCGTTTGGATTTTGGTGCCTGACAAACTAGATGAAGGTGCGGAAGACACACAGCCGCGCTTTGGCATTTTTGCCACCACGTTCGTCGCTTTCTTTCTTGCTGAGATGGGTGACAAAACACAAGTAGCCACCGTGATGTTGGCAGCCCAATTCAACAGCTGGTTTTGGGTGGTTGCAGGCACAAGCTTTGGCATGATGCTGGCCAACGCACCCGTGATTTGGTTAGGCGACGCCATCACTCGCAGGGTTTCTCTCAAGCTGGTGCATCGAGTTTCTGCGGTGGTTTTTGCAGTGCTAGGCGGCTTGGCATTGTGGGGTGGGCCTAACTCAAACCATGAGAAAAATAGCGCTCCCTTAGAGGCCCCTCAAAAGGCCCTCCTCAATGAGCTCGCGCCAGCCAAGCTTTAATGCACCGATAATTGACCAAGCCGCTATTTAGGGTCGTCCCATTCATGTCATTGATCGCAACGCCTCAGTCGATGTTTTTTGAAGCGCCGCTTGCTTTGCAAAGTGGCGCCTCTATTCGCGCCTACCATCTGGCCTTCGAGACTTATGGCCATCTCAACACTGACAAATCCAATGCGGTTCTCATTTGCCATGCACTGAATGCCTCTCACCACGTCGCTGGCACTTACGAAGGCCAAGACAAGAGTGAAGGCTGGTGGGACAACATGATTGGCCCCGGAAAACCTGTTGATACCAATCGCTTTTTTGTGATTGGCGTCAACAATCTGGGTTCCTGCTTTGGCTCTACCGGCCCCATGCACGCTCACCCCGATACAGGTGAAATTTACGGCGCAGATTTTCCCGTTGTCACGGTGGAAGATTGGGTCGATGCGCAAGCAAGGCTGCTCGATGCTTTAGGCATTCAAACTCTGGCAGCAGTCATGGGCGGCAGTTTGGGCGGTATGCAAGCTTTGTCTTGGACTCTGCGCTATCCCGAGCGAGTGGCCCATGCGGTAGTGGTCGCAAGCGCCCCCAACCTGACGGCCGAGAACATCGCATTCAACGAGGTTGCAAGACGCGCCATCGTCACTGACCCCGACTTTCATGGTGGCCATTTTTACAAGCACAAGGTGGTGCCCGCACGTGGCCTGCGCATTGCGCGAATGATTGGTCACATCACCTACTTAAGCGACGATGTGATGAATGAAAAATTTGGCCGTGAATTGCGTGATGCGGTGACCCACAATGCAACAGGCTATCGTTATTCCACACAAGATGTCGAATTTCAAATCGAAAGCTACCTGCGCCATCAGGGCGACAAGTTCAGTGAGTACTTTGATGCCAACACCTACCTTTTGATCACTCGCGCATTAGATTATTTTGATCCTGCTCGCACCTTTGGTGGTGACTTGACAGTGGCTTTGTCAAAAGCCACTTGTAAATTTTTATTGATTAGTTTCAGCACCGACTGGCGCTTCTCTCCCGCACGAAGTCGCGAAATGGTTCGCGCCTTGCTCGACAACAAACGCGATGTGAGCTACGCTGAAATTGATGCGCCACATGGCCATGATGCCTTCCTGCTAAACGACGATCGTTACCTGAATGTGGTCCGTTCTTACTTTGACAACATGGCACAGTCCCACCAAGTCAGAGGTGACAAATGAGCGAGCACGTGAACCTGCAAGCCATTGCGCGATTGGTACCTGAAGGCTCGCGCGTCTTGGACTTAGGCTGTGGTGATGGCGCCTTGTTGGATTACTTGCAAAAGAATCGCTGTTGCACGGGTTACGGCGTTGAAATCGACGATCGAAACATACAAGCTT
>CAXNGF010000182.1:0-4726 GCA_964201905.1 Limnohabitans sp.
CGGTTGAGTTGGGCTTGGCCGATGAATTGGCCAGCCTCGATCAAGTGGCACGCGATGTGGTGAAAGCTGAAGAACTGGTTGACTATTCACGCCATGACAATGTGGCTGAACGTTTGGTGAAGCGCTTTGGTGCCGCCATGGGTGAAGCAACATGGAAAGCCATTCGCTCAAGTGCCGTTATTCGTTGATCGGGATCCCAAGGCGTTAGCCAGAGCTTTTCTAAATTGGTGATTTAAACGCCAATGGCAAAAACGGCAGGCGTCTGATTGTTCAGACCCTCCGGCAGTTTTCCTGATGCCAACTTTCGCCATTGTTGCGTTGTACAGCTTTGATTGACTGCGCTCGTTAAGGTCAAACCGCTGCTAAACGCCAGTCGACTACCAGGTTGCAAAGTTTGAACCAGTGATGACCACAGTGCTGCGTTGCGATAAGGTGTCTCAATGAAGAGTTGAGTTTGGCCTGACTTCAAAGCGCATTGCTCTAACTCTTTGATTCTTCGGGCGCGATCTTGGGCCTCTTGCGGCAGATAGCCCACAAAGGCAAAATTTTGTCCGTTCAAGCCACTGCTGGCCAATGCCAATAAAAGCGAAACCGGACCGACCAAGGGAACGACTTGAATGCCAAGTTCGTGAGCAGCGCGCACCACAGAACTGCCCGGATCAGCAACAGCCGGCATGCCAGCCTCGCTCACTAGCCCCATGTCTTCACCCGCCATCGCAACTGTCAGCAGAGGTTTGGCATCAAAGCTACCCAGATGGTCGCCTTTTTTATGAACTTGCCTGGGCAACTCGGTGATGGTTTGTGCTTGGACGCTGGCTTTCAAAGGGGTGCATGCATCGATTCGCTTGAGGTAGGCGCGTGTGGTTTTGGCGTTCTCGCAAATCCAGTGCGTGATCCCGGCTGCCGCAGCAATGGTTCCCATTGGCATCACTTGTGGCAGATCGATATCTTCACCGCAACCAAAGTCCAGCGGTGCGGGTACTAAAAAAAGTCTGCCCAATTTCGTGTTCGCATGAGTCATAGCAATTTCACACCCGCTTCTCTCAGCATTTGACATGTTCTGATAAGTGGCAAGCCGACCAAAGCGGTGGGGTCGTCGTTATCGATTGACTCTAAAAGTGCAATGCCTAAGCCCTCACTCTTGGCACTGCCAGCGCAGTCGTATGGCTCTTCTGCTTTTAAGTAAGACTCTATTTCAGCATCCGTTAAATTCCGAAATTTAACTTTGACAGATGCCAAATCAGATCGCTCATAACCCGAGGCAATGCAGACAACCGACAAGGCCGTTTGGAAAATAACTGTCTTGCCACGCATTCGTTGCAGTTGCAAGGTCGCGTTTGTGTGATTACCAGGCTTGCCCAAGGGAGTCCCTTCTAGATCGGCGACTTGGTCGGTGCCAATCACCACGGCGTCTGGGTTTTTCAGGGCCACGGCTTGCGCTTTGGCCAGCGCCAATCTCAGTGCCAAGTCTTTGGGCCGTTCATTGGCTTGCGGTGTTTCGTCTACATCTGGCGCCACCGTTTCAAATGGAATTTGCAGCCGAGACAACAATTCCTTGCGGTAACGAGAGGTCGAGCCCAAAATAAGAGGGCGGCCAGAAGAGGGTGTTTGGGGGCTTTGATTGTCTTTGGACATGCCTCAATTCTCTTACACTGAAGGCATGGATAAAAAATTTGATTTGAATAGACTCAATGTCAAGGCTTTTGCAAGAGACGGCCTAGGTTTGCAAGGGCATCAAAGCCTCAAGCAGTTTGCCCGATTGGTTGAATTGGCGGTTGCTCAGGGCGAAGACGCAAGCTTGGATGCCTCAGAGGCCAGTCAGGTTTCGTGGGCTATTCAAGGTGAGTTGGTGCCAGTTTTGGGTGGCGATCCTCAAATTTGGATGCGCCTTAAGGCGGAACTTGATTTACCCATGCAGTGTCAGCGGTGTATGGGGCCGGTTAGGTTGGCTGTGAAAGCCGACGCCTCCTTTCGTTTTGTCTCGGATGAGGCGACGGCAGAATCAGAGGACGATGAATCTGAAGAAGATTTATTGGTTTTGACGCCAGAATTGAATATTTTTGAACTCATTGAGGATGAGCTCATCATGTCTGCTCCCATTGTGCCTTTGCATGAGACATGCCCCATTTCTGTGCCCATGTCGGCTGTGGATGAGGCCTTTGAGGAGGCCATGGAAGCCCGTCCTAAACCGTTTGCGGCACTGGCTCAATTGAAGAAAAAACCAACTTGAATGCGGGTAAGTTGTGAAAACTATGAGCTATAATCAGCGGCTTCGTGCCCTCAGGGCGCGTTAGTTCATTCACTGTTTAACCCAAAGCCGCGTTGCGCTTTTAGCGCTTGGGCAGAGCAGGACACTCGTCCTGATCTACAACGACGCTGCTTCCAACGCATCCAAGGAGCCATCATGGCTGTTCAACAAAATAAAAAGTCACCTTCAAAGCGTGGCATGCACCGTTCGCACAATGCACTGAATGTGCCTGGAATCGCAGTCGAGCCTACAACAGGTGAAACACATTTGCGTCACCACATCAGCCCCAACGGTTTTTACCGTGGCCGCCAAGTTCTGAAGAACAAATCAGAAGCTTAACTGACGCTCAAAATACGGGCCCGATGCTACATTCAAGGTAGCCTCGGGCCTTTGTATTTGTGTCTATTGACATCATGTCATCCAAACAATTTTTCACCCTTGCTGTAGATTGCATGGGGGGTGATCACGGACCCAGCGTCACGTTGCCCGCTTGCCGTCATTTTCTGGAAACGCATCCAGAAGCGCGCTTGCGTTTGGTTGGGCGAGCAGATGCTTTGGCTTCTTTCAAGCATGAGCGTGCCATCATCGTTGAAGCCGCTGAAGTAGTGGGTATGGATGACTCTGTTGAGGTGGCCTTGCGCAAGAAAAAAGACTCCTCCATGCGTGTCGCCATTGAATTGGTCAAGGCAGGGGAGGCTGATGCTGCTGTCTCTGCCGGAAATACTGGCGCATTGATGGCCATTGCGCGTTATGTTCTCAAAACAATGGATGGCATTGATCGTCCTGCCATTGCAGGTCAAATGCCCAATTTCAAGGGCGGTGGCACCACCATGTTGGATTTAGGTGCCAACGTCGACTGCTCGCCGGAGCATCTTTTGCAATTTGCAGTCATGGGCTCGGCCTTGGTTTCCGTCTTGCAAGGCAATGAAAGCCCCAGTGTTGGTTTGTTGAATATTGGCGAAGAAGCCATTAAAGGCAACGAAATCATCAAAAAAACAGCTGAACTGCTGCGATCAGCCGGTAACTCCGGAGATTTGAACTTTTACGGCAATGTTGAAGGGAATGATATTTTCAAGGGAACTGTCGATATTGTGGTGTGTGATGGTTTTGTTGGAAATGTGGCGCTTAAGGCCAGTGAAGGCTTGGCGACCATGATGGGTGGATTTCTAAAATCTGAGTTTTCTCGCAGTATCTTCACCAAAATTGCGGCTATTTTTGCTTATCCAGTGCTAAATTCGTTTAAAAACCGAGTTGATCATCGCCGGTACAACGGCGCTGCCTTGTTGGGCTTGCGTGGATTGGTATTCAAAAGCCATGGCTCGGCCGATGAGTTGGCGTTCGGAGTTGCCTTGAACCGAGCGTATGATGCTGCCAGACATCAACTGCTTAGTCGAGTTGCTGCTCGAATTGCACATGCAGCCCCTTTGTTAATTGCACATGGGCTTGCTGCAGAGCATTCAGCCAACCCGGCCGCTATCGAATGACCATTTATTCTCGTATTGCGGGCACAGGCAGCTTTTTGCCCCCCAGAAAACTGACCAATGCTGACCTTGTTGCTGAGTTGTCGGCCCAAGGTATCGAAAGTTCGGACGATTGGATCGTTGAACGAACAGGCATTCGCGCCCGTCATTTTGCTGATGCAGGTGTTGGCAGCAGCGACTTAGGGGTCGAGGCAGCTCAGCGTGCAATTCAGGCGGCTGGTTGCCAGCCCACTGACATCGATCTAATCATTGTGGCAACTTCGACGCCAGACATGGTCTTCCCATCGACAGCCACCTTGCTTCAAAGCAAGTTAGGGATTGTGGGTTGCCCTGCTTTTGATGTGCAAGCTGTTTGCAGTGGCTTTATCTATGCCTTGACCGTGGCAGACGCCATGATCAAAACCGGTACGGCCAAGCGCGCCTTGGTCATTGGCGCCGAAGTGTTCAGCCGCATCCTTGATTTCAAAGACCGTACCACTTGCGTGTTGTTTGGTGATGGCGCTGGCGCCGTTGTGTTGGAGGCATCCAGCACGCCGGGCATTTTGGCAACCGACATTCACGCCGATGGCAAATATTCAGAACTTTTGTGCGTCCCTGGGCACGTTTCTGGGGGTGCCATTTTGGGCGATCCCGTTTTGAAAATGGACGGCCAGGCAGTTTTCAAGCTGGCAGTGGGCGTTTTGGAAGAAACCGCCCTTGCATCTCTGAGCAAAGCTGGTTTGAACGCCACAGACATTGATTGGCTCATCCCCCATCAGGCCAATATTCGCATCATGCAAAGCACTGCGCGAAAACTCAAAATGTCAATGGAAAAAGTCATTGTTACAGTCGACCAACACGGCAACACATCTGCAGCCTCGATTCCTTTGGCGCTTGACCACGGTGTGCGTTCTGGGCTAATTACCAAAGGACAAACTCTGATGCTCGAGGGCGTTGGCGGTGGGTTCACTTGGGGCTCGGTTCTTTTAAAATACTGATCAATTCTGCTTTCCAATCA
>CAXNGF010000183.1:0-4699 GCA_964201905.1 Limnohabitans sp.
GGATGTGGCCAAAGCGGCAGAGGGATTGGAGTTGGGCTTGTGGCCACTTGAGACCTTGGAAGCGTGCCAAATGCCAAAGAAGTTTGGTTACATCACCAGCCCTCAAGCGGCCCATAAAAAACCGCTCTGATTTGCATCGAGCGGTTTGAAAAGCAGCCCCCATTCTAGGGAGTGTGCTGTGTAAGTTACTTTTTCTCAGCAGGCGCTTCTGGCTCTTTGAACTTGCCGCCCGCTGAGGAAGTTAAGTAGGCCACAGCACGGCCAATTTCAAGGTCGCTGTAGTCGCCACCACCTTGTGCGCCCATGGCATTTTTGCCTTTGAGTGCAGAGTTAACCAAAGCTTCGTAGCCCGTTTTGATGCGAGGTGCCCATGCGCCTGCGTCGGCAAACTTGGGAGCACCCGCGGCACCAGCGTCGTGACAGGCAGCACATTGGGCTTTGTAAACCTCTTGTCCAGCCTTCATGGGGCGGTTGGCATCGCGAATTTCAACGGTACCAACCTTTTGAATGCGCTGTGCAACTGTGCGCTCGGTGTCACCACCGGGGGCCGTTTTGTTGGCGGAGGTGACGTAGTACACCAGGCCAATGATGATGAAAACCGGGATGATGAAAGAGGCAAAGCTCAACATCAACATTTGCTTGGGGGTTTTGACCGGGCCAGTGTGGTCTTCGTGGGCTTGATTGTGGCTGTTGTCGCTCATAGCGTCCTCAATGAATCTCTAGTGAAACTGTTGTATCCGGTTGATCGGAACCAACTTTAAATTATAACCTCCGAGTCGTTTCACTTGGCCTTTGAAATCTATGAATAGAGGGGGCGCATGCCATAATCGGCGTCGACTCTCAGCAATGACTCAGGCGCGGCTGTAGCTCAGTGGATAGAGTATTGGCCTCCGAAGCCAAGGGTCGTGGGTTCGATCCCCGCCAGCCGCACCAAACTTTTGACGTTGATATTGAAGTTGTAATGAATTTTAGTTATTCTTAAATTACAATTTATATAAATTAACTATTGGAGCCTTGATGAGACATCTTCCTTCAATTGCCACGACCCTTTTGCTTCAGGGCTGTACTTCCTTGAGTGTTGGGATTGATCGAACCGCAAGTGCGGGCGGTTTCAACCCTCTGACGCAGCCAACAGTGAATGTCGAAAAGTACAACGCGGACAAGCCACTTTGTTTCAAACAGGTTCAGCCGCAAACTGACACCAACAACGAGCAGAACAACACAATCATCAAGTTCCGAGAATGTTTGATTCAAAAGGGTTATGTGTTGTTGAGTTGAGTGCGCATTGAAATATCAACTCAAACATCAACCTGGCCGTTCAGCGATGTTTAACGCCGCCCACCACGCCTTCACTTGGCGCAATTTGTATATCTTCCTTGCGTCTTCGAACACCGATGGGTGTTGAAGCCAAACCTTTTTGAGAAGCTTCAATGTCTTCCATGCTGGGATAGTCACCCACTAACCAATAATCAAAAATGCGCCTGGCAATGGGTGCGGCTTGTGCAGCACCAAAGCCGGCATTTTCGACCACAATGGCTAATGCAATTTGGGGGTTTTCCGCGGGTGCAAACGCCATGTACAAAGCATGGTCGCGTTGGTGCTCGTCTAACTTGCTGGCGTTGTATTTGTCCTTTTGCCCAATGGTGACGGCTTGTGCCGTACCTGTTTTGCCGGCGCTTTGATAAGGTGTGCCAGCAAACACTCTTGCAGAGGTGCCCTCTTTGGCCACACCAATCAAGCCTTGATGAACCACTGCTACGTTCTCTGGCTTGAAGCCTAAATTGATGGGTTCTTCGCCGGCGACGACACGGTCCACGCGTTGAATGGGATCTTGGGTGGCCATGACCAAACGGGGCTTGCGGTAAATGCCGCCATTGGCCAATGTGCTTGTGGCGGTTGCCAACTGCAACATGGTGAAGGCGTTGTAGCCTTGCCCTATGCCAAGCGAAATAGTTTCGCCGCCATACCAGCGCTGTTGCTCTGGCTTTTTATAAGTTTTCTTTTTCCATTCTGTACTGGGCAAGGTGCCTCGCAACTCACCTGGTAAATCAAGCCCTGTAATTTGGCCAAAACCGAGTGGTTTCATGAAGTCATGAATGGTGTCTACGCCCATGGTGTTGGCCAATGAGTAGTAGTAAACATTGCTGGAGAGCACGATGGATTTGACCATGTCGACGGGCCCCAAGCCGACATCGCCATGGCTTCTAAAAGTGTGCCCACCATAGGTCCAAGAGCCAGCATCATTGACAATTTCGCTGGCGCTGCGCTTGCCAGTTTCAAGGGCTGCCATGGCCATGAACGGTTTGTAGGTTGAGCCGGGAGGGTAGGTGCCTCGCATGGCACGATTTAAAAGTGGTTTGTCGATTGACTCACTCAAGAGTTTCCAGCTTTCGCTGTCAATGCCATCGACAAATAAATTGGGATCGAACGTGGGCTTACTCACAAAGGCCAAGATCTCACCCGTACGGGGGTCGAGTGCTACCAATGCACCTCGCCTCTCGCCGTAAAGATCTTCGATCATCTTTTGCAATTTCATGTCGATGGAAAGCACAACGTTTTGACCGGGTGTGGCGGGACGACTGGCAAGTCGCCTGACAGCTCGGCCGCCAGCCGATGTCTCGACTTCCTGCACGCCCGTGATACCGTGCAACTCACGTTCATAGCGTTGCTCTACACCCAGCTTGCCAATGTATTGTGTGCCGCGGTAATTGCCCTCGTCGTCACTCTCTTCGATTTGCTCTTTTTCTTTTTGATTAATACGCCCGATGTAGCCCACCACATGACTTGCCAAATGTCCAAAGGGGTAATTGCGAAACAATCTGGCTTTGATTTCTACGCCTGAAAACCTGTATTGTTGGGCTGTGAATTTAGCCACCTCTTCGTCGGTCAGTCGCGATCGGATAGGCAGTGAGTCGAAGTTTTTGGATTCTTCCCGCATGCGCTTGAAACGTCTTTTGTCGCGCAGCGGAATATCAATGATCTCAGACAAGCTGTCGATGGTGGCGTCTAAGTCTTTCACACGCGAAGGCGTAATTTCTAGGGTGTAAGCCGAATAGTTGTTGGCCAATACCACGCCATTGCGGTCAAGGATGGTCCCTCGATTGGGCACAGTAGGAAGCACCGCAGTTCGGTTGTTTTCAGCTTGTTCAAGCAAATCTTCATGACGAATGACTTGCAGGTAAAACAAGCGAATACCCAACAATGCAAAGCACACCAAGACCACGCCCTGCAGCACTATCACACGCGTTTGAAATTTGAATATTTCAAACTCGGTGTTGCGCAACTCGCTCAACGAGGGCAGATGAAAGGCCATGCTTTAAATCGGCCGATTGGCGTCTGGGTCATGCGCTCTTCGCTGCGGCGCAAGCAGAATGAAATTGGCCACAGGCCACAACAAAGTTTCAATGAGGGGTGAGAACAACATGGGCCAACCTGGAAAATCATCGCCAGTGCTTAGGCGGATGAGCAGACCAATGGCCTCTGCCAAGATGAAGAATGGTGCGATTTGAAGCATCTGCTCTTTGATGGGAAACCAAAGTAGGCGGCGGTGCATGCTGAACGCAAAGTAACTGAGCACAACATAGGACAGGGCGTGCTGCCCCAACAGAGAAGAATGCTGAACATCCATCCACAAGCCGAGAACAAATGCAGTGGCCATGCCGACACGGCGGGGTTGGTGAATACCCCAAAAGAAAATGCAGACAGCCAAAACATCTGGCACCCAAAGGGCTTGTGACAAACCAAGCAGCATGCTAAGCAGCAAGCACATTAAAAGGCTCAAGGCGATGAACCAAGGGCTGACTGGCAACAACAATGCCTCGCGACGACTGAGGATCATGGCGTTTTGCCTTTGTAGGGCGTCGAGGCCGCCGTGGGTTGCAAAACCAAGACGTGGCGACCTTTTAGCTCTGCCAATGGGCTTGCGTGAATTCTTGCAAAAGAAATATCTACGCGCCTTTCAATGTGGCTAATGCGGGCCACTTGAAGTCCAGCAGGATAGACGCCATCAATGCCACTGGTGGTGAGCAAGTCGCCCTCTTTCACATCGGCACTGGCGGGTACAAATTTCAACTCAATCATGGCCAGCCCTGCCAAGACGTCGCCACTGGTGATGTTGCGCGCGCCAGTTCGACTGTTCAGCACAGGAATGCTTTGGTCTCTGTCGGTGAGCAGGGTTACTTCTGAGGTCAAGGGATAAACGCGGGTGACTTGCCCGACCACCCCACCGGCGTCAATGACAGGCGAGCCAAGTGCCACATTTTTGAGTTGACCTCGGTCGATCACAATGCGTTGGTTGTAGGGGTCGGGAACATCAAACAGAACTTCGGCAACTTGAGATGCAACAGCCATGTTGGATTGCAGACCCAAAAGTTGGCGAAGATTTTCATTTTCAATTTGCAACTGCTCAACTTGCTGCGAACGCACAGATTGCTGCAGCACCTTGAACTCTGCAGCCTTGAGATTTTTTTGGGCTTGATCCAAATTTTGAAAATAAGTGCCCATGGCCGACAAAGCTTCGCCAGGTTGTAGAACCAACCATTGAACCGGAAGAATCAGAGTTGAAAGGCCAGCACGCAAGGGCTTGGTGAACTGCAGTTGTTTGTCACCAAACACAAGCATCAAAGAGAGAGCGCTGAAAAAAATGAGCTTGGTCAGGGGCGCAAAGCCCACCCTGAAAAAAGGTGGGGGTGAGCGGTCA
>CAXNGF010000184.1:0-4668 GCA_964201905.1 Limnohabitans sp.
GTGCATACCGCTCAAGCTGGTGACGTAAAAAGGGTTTCATGAATGTTTGCGAGAAATTTGATGGGGCATTGAGTCCATCTCAATGCGGCGCAGGACAGGGCGAAGGTCGCTAGCGCTCTTTGCGCAAGAAGATGCGTTGAACGGCGTGAGTGGCTTGTGCCACGTGTTCGGGGTCTGCTTCTCTCAGCTCGGCCATGGCGCCATGTAGCATCTTTTGGGTCAAACCGCGTGAAAGTGCTTCAAGCACTTTTTCGGGGTCCTCGCCCTTGGCCAACATTTTGCGGGCACGGACCATTTCCGCCTCGCGCCATTCATCGGCTTGCGCATTGAGCTGCTGAATGAGGGGCACGCTGCCTCGCTGAAGCATCCAGTGCATGAAACTTTGCACACCCGCGTCGATGATCACTTCGGCTTCGGCCACAGCAGCTTGCCGATGCGCCTGACCGGTTTGAATGACGCTGGCCAGGTCGTCAACGGTATACAGGTAAACGTCTTCTAAGGACTTAACTTCGGGCTCGATGTCGCGAGGAACGGCCAAATCCACCATGAACATAGGTCGGTTACGGCGCTTTTTCAATGCGCGCTCGACAGCACCCAAGCCAATCAAGGGCAAAGTGCTGGCGGTGCAACTGATGACCGCATCAAACTCATGCAGCCGATCGGGCAGTTCAGACAGGCGCATGACTTCAGCGCCATATTGATTGGCGAGTTTTTCACCGCGGTCCATGCTGCGGTTGGCAATGGCCATGCTGCGCGGATTTTTGGCTGCAAAGTGGGTCACCACCAACTCAATCATTTCACCAGCGCCCACAAACAAAACTTTGATTTTTGTGAGGTCTTCAAAAATTTGACTTGCCAAGCGCACGGCTGCGGAAGACATGCTGATGGAATGAGCACCAATTTCAGTGGTGGACCGAACTTCTTTGGCGACAGCAAAACTGCGTTGAAACAATTGGTTCAGGGTGCTGCCCAAGGCGCCGGCTTCTTCAGCGGCTCTGACAGCATCCTTGAGTTGACCCAAAATTTGGGCTTCTCCCAATACCATGGAGTCGAGACCGCTGGCCACTCTGAAGGCGTGTCTGGCCACATGACCTTCTTCAAGCGTGTAGGTGTGGGCGCGGAGTTCGTGGGCAGAGACGCCACCAGTTTGTGCCAGCCAATTCAGTGTTTCATCAACCACAAGCTGATCTGCGGCACAATAAATTTCTGTGCGGTTGCAAGTGGACAGAATGGCGGCTTCAGGTTCGCGCGCTGTATGCGAGGCCAAGTTGCCTCTGAGTTGCTGCAAAGTAGGTGGCAATTGGTCTAAGGCAAAGGCAAACCTCCCGCGCAAATCGAGCGGGGCTGTTGTGTGGTTTAACCCCAATGCCCAAACTGCCATGTTTCAGATTATAAAACCTGTACCAACAAAGAAGGAAATGAATGACTTGGGATGACCTATTTTGGCATTTGGTGAATTTCGGCTTGCCTGCGCTGGCACTTTCCTTGGGTATCACGCTGTGGGGCTCGTTCCAATTCAGGCGCCAATCTCAAATGAAGTGGCTTTGGCGTTGGCTGATCAACGCCATTTGTGGCTTGGCCGTGCTGGTAGCGGGTCTGGTCATGACGGGAAACGACGGCAAAATGGCCACCTATGGCGTGCTTGTTTTGGTTTGTGCCACTTTAGAGTGGGCTTTGCAAATTCGTTTCAAGTTGCGGGGCTGAAGACATCTACCCGGTCAGTGATGATGGCGTCTGTTCCCAATGCCATCAGATGTTGGGTAGCCCATTCGTCGTTGACGGTGTAGCTCAGGCACCGCATGCCTGCTGAGTGAACCGCTGCCACCGTTTCGGGGGTCCACAAGGCATATTGGCAGACGACGGCGCTGCAATCCAAAGACTTGGCAGTGTTTAGCCACCCATCCGGCAAGTTATGCAGCAACAAACCTCGGGGCAAATGAGGCGCAGTTTGCTGAGCCCCTTTTAAAGAATCGACTTGAAACGAAGTGAGCAGTGGCGGCACTTCTTCGTGCTGCCAAAGATGAGCCGCTTGTTGGGCCACGATCTCACCTGTTTTGAATTCAACGCCAGGTGTCGGTTTGATTTCAATGTTCAGAAAATAGCC
This sequence comes from Limnohabitans sp., assembly GCA_964201905.1. GTDB lineage: Bacteria > Pseudomonadota > Gammaproteobacteria > Burkholderiales > Burkholderiaceae_C > Limnohabitans_A. The sequence goes on from CAXNGF010000184.1 coordinate 2,105, forward strand.
ATTGCGAATGCAATAGTTCGCCAGATTGGCCAGCGTGGGCAGGGGTTCGCCACTGAAGTGTCTAGAGTGCCAACTGCCAGCGTCTAACTGCGACAGATGCTGCCAGCTTTGTTCACCGCCAATGCCATTGCCATTGGTGGTTCGTTGCAATGTGGCGTCATGCATCAAAAACACCACATCGTCTGCGCTGAGTTTGGCGTCGCATTCAAACATGCGATAGCCGTATTCAGCGCCTTTGCGAAAAGCGGCCAAGGTATTTTCGGGGGCCAAAGTGCCAGCGCCACGGTGGGCAACCCATCTTGGATAGGGCCAAGGTTTGAGTGGCTTGGCAGTATTCTGGGTCACAGACGTTTTCCTGTTTCAGCATCAAAATGATGAATGCAGCCCGCTTTGGGCATGGCGTTGAAAAGCTCGCCGGCCTTGGGCGCTGCCATACTGGCGTCGAGTCTGAGTGTGAGTGTTTCATGGCCTAAGTGAGCATGCACCAAACGCTCTGCGCCTAGAAGTTCCACGGTATCTACTTTCATCTCCCAGCCTTGCGAAGCCAGCTCGATGTGCTCAGGTCGAATGCCCAAAATTTGGCCAGCAGGAAGATCAGGGGCTTGCTTGAGCAAGTTCATCGGGGGTGACCCAATAAAGCTGGCAACGAAGGTGCTGGCGGGGCGGTTGTAGACCTCTTCAGGTGTGCCAAATTGTTCCATCACGCCGTCGTTCATGACAATCATGCGCTGCGCCAAGGTCATGGCCTCTACTTGATCGTGTGTGACGAACAAAGAAGTGATGCCCAATTCGCGGTGCAACTTTTGAATTTCCAAACGAGTTTGAGCGCGCAGCTTGGCATCCAAATTGGACAAGGGTTCGTCAAATAAAAACACTTGAGGCTGGCGCACAATGGCGCGGCCCATGGCAACACGCTGGCGCTGACCGCCTGACAACTCGCGCGGTTTGCGTTGGAGAAAACTGCTTAATTCCAAAATCTCTGCTGCTTTAGCAACCCGAGTTTTGATGTCTGCCATGGAGACTTTGGCAATTTTCAAGCCGTATGCCATGTTGTCAAACACGCTCATGTGTGGGTACAGCGCGTAGTTTTGAAAGACCATGGCAATGTCGCGCTCTGCAGGTTCGAGGTCGTTCACGATGCGGTTGCCAATGGAGATGAGGCCTCCCGTCACTTCTTCAAGACCTGCCACCATGCGAAGCAAAGTGGACTTACCGCAACCCGACGGGCCAACGATTACAACGAATTCACCATCGTTGATTTGGGCGTTCAAATTGTGAATGACAGGGACTGCCTTCGCACCCGTGCCGTATTCTTTGACAATGTTTTGAAGTGTGATGGAAGCCATTATTTCTCAGTATCAACCAGGCCCTTGACGAACCATTTTTGCATCAAAATCACCACGAGGGCGGGTGGGAGCATTGCCAAAATAGCGGTGGCCATGACAATATTCCATTCGGTGTAAGCCTCGCCTGCCAGCATGCGCTTGATGCCCATCACGATGGGGTACATGTCCTCGTTGGTTGTGACCAGCAGAGGCCACAAATATTGATTCCAACCGTAAATGAACTGAATCACAAAAAGGGCTGCAATGTTGGTGGCCGACAATGGCAACAAAATATCTTTGAAGAATCGCATTGGGCCAGCGCCATCCATGCGAGCTGCTTCCACCAATTCGTCGGGTACGGTCAAGAAGAATTGGCGCAATAAAAATGTGGCGGTAGCAGATGCAATGAGAGGCACCGTGAGCCCAGCGTAGGTGTTGAGCATGCCCAGGTTGGAGACCACTTCATAGGTTGGGCTGATTCTCACCTCGACAGGCAGCATGAGGGTGATGAAAATCATCCAGAAGAAAAAATTCTTGAACGGGAAACGGAAATAAACCAACGCAAATGCAGACAACAAAGAGATGGCAATTTTGCCAACGGAAATAACCAGTGCACTAATTAAACTGGTTTGAAGCATGGGCCAAACCGCGGGCACCTTGCTGCCTAAAGATGTTTCACCGCCAAACAAGGCCAGGCGATAAGACTCCCAAAAATTGTTGCCAGGCACCATGGACATGGGGATGCTTCTGGAAATTTGCTCGGCGGTTTGGGTTGAGGCTACAAATGTCAGGTACAGCGGGAAAGCCACAATGCTCACGCCAAGGAGCAAAATAAGGTGGGACAGTAAGTCAAGGCCTGGTCGTCGTTCAATCATGTCAGTACTGAACCTTCTTTTCGACGAAGCGAAATTGAATGACTGTGAGCGCCACCACAATGACCATCAAAATCACGGACTGAGCTGCGGAGCCACCCATGTCGAGGGCTTTAAAGCCATCGTAGTAAACCTTGTAAACCAACACGGCTGTTTCTTTGCCGGGCCCGCCGTGAGTGGTGGCATCGATGATGGCAAAGGTGTCAAAAAAAGCGTAGACCACATTGATGACCAAAAGAAAAAATGTGGTGGGCGAAAGCAAAGGAAACACGATGGTCCAAAAGCGATGCCAAGGCGATGCGCCATCGATAGCGGCAGCCTCTATCAAGGATTTAGGGATGGATTGAAGCCCTGCCAAAAAAAACAA
>CAXNGF010000185.1:0-4647 GCA_964201905.1 Limnohabitans sp.
CATTGGTGCCAATGGTTCTGGCAAAAGCACAATGCTGCGCCTATTGAACGGACTGCACCAGCCTTCTCACGGTACCTTGGAGTTGCCCCACTGCCGACAAGCCATGTTGTTCCAAAGACCCCACATGCTGCGTACCAGCAGCCTGAACAATGTGGCCATTGGTTTGTGGCTAGACCGAAGTCTTCAGCTGGACTGGTCTGCTTGCAAACAGCGTGCGCTAGAGGCACTTTCGGTGGTCGGCTTGGCGGGTGTCACTCAGCAAAATGCGGCCACTTTATCGGGCGGACAACAGCAGCGATTGGCCTTAGCGCGTGCATGGGCTCGTGAACCCGAGTTGCTATTTTTGGACGAACCAACCGCCAGTTTGGACCCGCCCGCCAAACGCGAAGTGGAGGCTCTGGTGCACCAACTCATCAAGCCGCAAGATCAGCAATTGGCAACCACTTTGGTGTTTGCCAGCCATAACTTGGGGCAGGTGAAGCGTTGGGCCAGTCGGGTTATTTACCTAGAGCAAGGCAAGATCATGGCCGACTTGCCCACCGCCGATTTCTTTGATGCAGATTGTTTAAAGCAACACAGTCAGCAAGCTTTTTTATTTTTGCAAGGAGAAACTTAATGCGTTCAATTCTCAAGTTCTCAGCTGTGGCATTCAAATTGCGGCACGTGGCGTTGTGCTTGGCCTTAACAGGTTTAACGGCACAAGCCTTGGCCCAATCCATTGTGATGTCGTCCACCACATCCACTGAGCAATCAGGCTTGTTTGGTTACTTGTTGCCTGAGTTTAAAAAAGCCACGGGCATTGACATCAAAGTGGTGGCACTGGGCACGGGCCAAGCGCTCGATATGGCGCGACGCGGTGATGCCGATGTGGTGTTTGTACACGACCAACCTGCTGAAGAAAAATTTGTGGCGGAGGGTTTTGGCATCAAACGCTTAACGGTGATGTACAACGATTTTGTGGTGGTGGGGCCCCAATCCGATCCGGCCAATGTGAAGGGCAATGACATTGTGGCTGCCTTGAAAAAAATCTCTTCAAGCAATGCAAGCTTTGTCTCTCGTGGTGACAAGAGTGGCACGCATGCGGCTGAGTTGCGATTTTGGACACAAGCTGCATTGACAACTCAAAAAGGCAGCGGCTACAAAGAGTGCGGTTGTGGCATGGGTCCCGCACTGAACATCGGCGCATCAACGGGAGCTTATGTTTTAACCGACCGCGGCACCTGGCTGAACTTTAAAAACAGAGCTGATTTGAAAGTGTTGGTAGAAGGCGATGCCAAGCTGTTCAATCAATATGGCGTGATGGTGGTGAATCCCGCCAAGCATGCCCATGTGAAACAGGTCGATGCGCAAAAATTTGTAGACTGGATTGTTTCAACCAACGGTCAGGCTGTGATTGCTGCTTACAAAATTGGCGGTGAATCTGTCTTTTTCCCCAACGCAGGCAAGTGATCTAAACACTTATTGACCTGTGTAACAAACAGGTGCTGAAGGATCGATGGGAGGTCCTTCGTGCGTATTTTTGGCGTGCGCCACATCCATGTCTCGCGGCAAAGGCACACCATTTTTAACGGCCAACACCTCTGCCATGATGCTGACCGCAATTTCTGCGGGTGTTTTGCTGCCGATGTAAATGCCAATGGGGCCACGCAGTCTGGCCAGTTTTTCTTCGGTTTGATCGAAGTGCTCAATCATTCGTTGCTGACGCAAAACGTTATTGCGCCTAGAGCCAATGGCGCCAATGTAAAAGGCTTCTGTTTCTAGGGCAGCCAAGAGTGCTAGATCGTCTAGCTTGGGGTCGTGCGTGAGCGCAATCACACAACTGCGCCTGTCGGGTTTGAAACTCAACACCAAATCGTCTGGCATGTCGTGTTTGACCGCCACGCCTGCCACCGACCATGCGCCTGTGTATTCCTCGCGAGGGTCGCACACAGTGACAGCAAAGCCATTGAAGAGCGCCATGGTGGCCAAGTATTCGGTCATTTGGCCAGCGCCAATCAGCAGCATGCGGTATCCGGGACCAAAGGTGTTGATGAGTTGTGTCTCGTCAATTTGCAACTCGCTTGGCGCGTCACTGGCAGTGAGCGTGACAAGGCCTGTTTGAAGGTTGGTGGCCCTTTGGGTAAGCTGTCCTTTTTCGAGTGACTCAATGAGTTGGGTCAGAATTTCAGAACTGGGGTTGAACTCCAGCAAAAGCTCTAAGGTGCCGCCGCAGGGCAAACCAAATCGATGCGCTTCGTCTGCGCTGATGCCATATTTCAAAAGAACAGGTGCACTGTCAACGATGGCATTGGCCTTGCTGTATTGGGCAATCAGATCGTCTTCAATGCAGCCGCCTGAAACCGAGCCAACCACGGCACCTGTTTCACACAGCGCCATGATGGAGCCAACGGGGCGCGGCGATGAACCCCAAGTGCGAACCACAGTGGTTAACAGTGCCCTCAGCCCAGCTTCACGCCAAGTCTTGAGTGTTCTTAAGACAACGATGTCTAAATTTTCCATGTTGCCGTTCAATCCTCAAGTGAATTTGAATCAGCGCACCAAGGACCAAACAGCAACAGCCCCTACCAGCAAAGCCAACCAAACCCATGAGGGCACTGACCCAGAAGAGGATGAGGTCTGGGCATTGGCAGGCGCGCTTGCAGCATCGACGCTTGGGTATTTGGCTTGCAGTGCTTCGTCAAAGCGTTTGAAGAAGTCTTCAGCAATAGATTTGGCGGCGCCATCAATGAGCCGCTGGCCCAGTTGGGCCAATTTGCCACCCACTGTGGAATGAACGGTGTATTTTAATTCGCAGCCTTCAGCGTGGGGATGCAATGAGACTTGCGATTCACCTTTGCCGAAGCCAGCCACACCGCCTTGTGCTTCAAAATGCAAGGTATAGGAGTTGGGCGCTTGAATGTCAGAGAGGGTGACCTTGCCTGCAAACTTGGCAGACACAGGACCAATTTTGATGCCCATGCCGATGCTATAGACATTGTCTTGCGTGAGTTCAAATTTGTCGCAACCTGGTAGGCAAGATTTTAAAATTTCGGGGTCGTTGAGAGCATCCCATGCTTGCGCTTGAGTGACGTGTAATACGCGTTGACCTTGCATGTCCATCTTGTGTTCTCCCTTAATTCGTTTTCAACAGCTTGGTCAAGGCTTGCGCCAATTCTTCCAAACGAGATAAATTGTGAATGGCCAACATGCCATTCACATGGCGATTCAAAACACTTGCACCTGTTGCAATCGGAGCGTAACCGTCAAAGCGGAGCAAAGGGTTGAGCCAAAGCAAAGAGCGTGTGTGTCGTTTCAACCATACAAGCTCCGAGTCTAGCGTTTCTGCGATGCCGGTATCGAGCCCATCGCTAATTAACAGCACCACGGTGCGTCTGCCTGTGAGCTTTTTGGCGAAATTCCCTCGAAATTGAGTCAGCGATTTTCCGAGCTGAGTTCCACCTGCAAAATCTTGAATTTGACGGCTTGCCTCTGTCAGCATGTCATCTGTGTCCCGCAATTTGAAGGCGTGGTTTAAATCAGTCAGATCGGTACCAAAGGCGAAAACTTGTCGAGGCGTGCCGCGCGTGGCTTGGTGTAAAAACGCCAGCAAAAGTCGAGCATATCGCTCCATGGAGCCAGAAATGTCGACCAAGATTAAAAGTGGCAGCGGCTGGAGCTTTCTTTGCATGCGTGGCAAAGACAAAATATCGCCATCTTGCCGCGCCGCCATCTGCATGGTTTTGGACCAGTGAATTCGGTCACCACGACCGCCCGTGCGTGTTCTTCGCCCCTGAATTTTGGGCAGTGGCAACTTGACTTGTCGGGCCAATTTTTCGACCAGTTTGAACTCGCTGGCACTCAAGCTTTGAAAATCGGCTTGTTGCAAACGCTGCCTGTCGCTCGCGCTCATGGCTGCGTCAAATTTCAGCTCATCTTCTTTGGCTTTGATGGGGTCGTTTTGTTTATTTTTAGCCGCTAAAGCTTCTTGCACTCTTGATTTGCGAGGAACGCCGGGTGTGGCTGTGGGCGCTTTGGGCAAGAGCTGCGACAAAAGTTGCCGCGTGAGTTCGGGGTCTCTGAAAAAAGCAGAAAACATCTGATCGAACACGAGCAGGTCTTCCTGTCTGCTAACCAAACAAGCTTTCAAAGCCGCCGACAAATCATCTTTTCTTTCGATGCCAATCAGCCCTGAAGATTCAATGGCCAAGCTAATGCGAGAGGCATCAACAGGCAGTCCTGCACGCCTGAGTGCGCGCGCAAAACCTGTGATGTTGTCACTGAGTTTGCCGCTGCGTGCGTCGCCCAAGAGCATGATGACTCTGCTTTTGAATTAAAGGCTTGTGATTGGCGCGGGCGCTAGGAGATCATTGAGCAGCGGCGTGATGGCCGCAATGTCCTCGCGCTGCTTGAACAAAATGCCCACAGTGTCTTGCACCACTTCAGGGTCAAGGGTGAGGGTGTCCAAAGCCACCAAGGCTTTGGCCCATTCCACGCTTTCAGCAATGCCGGGCGCGCGCTGAAAAGCACTGGAGAAGGGCCGGCTTCTGAGGCGACCCACAAACTCGGCCACTTGCTCGGTGAGCTGGGCGCTGGCCTGTGGCACCTGCGATCTGACAACCGCCAGTTCACGTTCGCGATCGGGGTAGTCCATCCATTGATAAAGACATC
>CAXNGF010000186.1:0-4623 GCA_964201905.1 Limnohabitans sp.
ATATGTGGTCCTCGACGAAGCCGACCGCATGCTTGATATTGGCTTCTTGCCAGACTTGCAGCGCATCTTGAGTTTCTTGCCTAAGCAGCGCACCACGCTGTTGTTCTCTGCCACTTTTTCCCCTGAAATCAAGCGCTTGGCGGGAAGCTATTTGCAAGATCCCGTAACCATTGAGGTGGCCCGGCCCAACGAAACAGCCTCTACTGTAGAGCAACGTTTTTACAGTGCGCAAGATGACGACAAGCGCAGGCTTGTGAACGCTGTTTTAAACGAGCGCGGCATCAAACAAGCCTTTATCTTTGTGAACAGCAAGCTGGGTTGCGGTCGCTTGGCGCGCTCCCTTGAGCGCGAAGGTTTGGTCACTGCTGCCTTGCATGGCGACAAGACCCAAGACGAACGCCTCAAAGCGCTTGAGGCTTTCAAAAAAGGCGAAGTCGATTTGCTGGTCTGCACCGATGTGGCAGCCCGAGGTCTCGACATCAAAGATGTGCCTGCTGTGTTCAACTTTGATGTGCCCTTCAATGCCGAAGATTATGTGCACCGCATTGGTCGAACAGGGCGTGCTGGCGCCTCTGGACTGGCTGTGACTTTGGTCTCACCCTCCGACATGCGCTTGGTAGCCGATATTGAAAAGCTGATTAAAACCAAACTTCAAGTCGAAAACTACCCCTGAGAAGAAGACCGCTCGCGAGGCAATTTTAGCGAAGGTCGCCGAGAAGAGCGGCGTGACGATCGCCGAGAAGACAGAAGACCTGAGCGTGGCTTTGAGCGGCGCCGTGAGGAAGAGGCCCCCCGCGACCGTCGCAGCAGTTTCAGACCCGCTCAAGTGTCAAGAGATCCTTTTTTTGAGAAACCCTACGAGGCCCCTAGCTTGGAGCAAGCTGCAGCGGCGTCATGGGAAGCATCGCCCAAAACGACCGCTTCTCGTTCAGGTATTTCTGCCAACATCAAGCCCAAGCGCAAGGTGGCGGCTTTGTTCAAGTCTGGCGAATAAGCTGCAGCATTGGCTTGCATAGAAACCCGTCAATTTGTCGGGTGAGAAAAGGCTAGATACAAAGTATTTACATTCCCCTGTCAAAATACGGGAATGAAAATCAAGACACCCGTAGCACTAGCCGTTTTGTCAGCCATTTCAACCTTGGGTTTGGCACAAAGCGCCCCACCAGCCAATGCGCCTGTTCAAGACATGGGCCGCGTCGAAATCAAAAGCAATCGCGACAACACCATGGAAGAGCGTCGACAGTCCACGGCAGCCAAAATTGTGATTGGTCGGGAAGAGCTGGACAAACAAGGTGACGGTACCTTGGGTGAAGTTTTGAAGCGCCTGCCCGGTGTCACCATTCAAGGCGCACCAGGTCGAGGTGGTGCCATTCGCATGCGTGGTTTGGGGGGTGGCTACACCCAGATCCTTTTGGACGGGCAACGCGTTCCGCCGGGCTTCTCAGTTGAATCCTTGACCCCTGAGATGGTGGAGAAAGTGGAAATTTTGCGTGCGCCAACTGCTGAAACAGGTGCACGTGCCATTGCTGGCACCATCAACATCATTTTGCGCGAAGGCCAGCGAGCCAACCCAGATGATTTGAAGGTGGGCAGTTCCTTTGAAAATGGACACCGATCTGAAGGCTTGAACTGGGTTCACAACCTCAAGTCTGAGTCGCTGAATGGAACCCTCACAGTTTCTGCCATGAACTCATGGCGCCCTGATGACAGTACCTCTGTCACAGATTCCAATGTTGACGCGCAAGGACTTATGCCAGCCTGGTCTTCACACCGAGAGCGCCACTCCGTGAATTTGGGTCATCGCCAAGGCATGAACGCCAACGCCAGACTCATGTGGCGTGGTGAAGAAGGCAAAGCGCTCATTTTGATGCCCTTCATGGTGTATTCAGAGTCCAGCAGTTTGGGGCATATCGACCTCACTGAAAACAAATCGATCAGAGGCATTGCACAGCCGTTTGCTTTTGATGCAGCCAACACCACCACCAACAACCGCTTTGTGATGACGCGCTTGAATGGTCAGTGGAACCAACGTTTCTCGGCGAACGATAGATTTGAATTTAAGTTTGGCTTGGGTGAGTCGAACTACAAGTCACGCTTTAGCCAAGTGGCCCAAGGTTCAACTGGCTTGTTCAACACCATGGACGAGTCGCAAAGTTTCAAAGATTTGTCGCAATCTTGGAACGCTAAACTCACTCAAGTTACGGCCAATGGCCACCAGTTTGTCAGCGGTCTTGAATTGGAGGGCGTGCGCAGAATGGAAGAGGCCAATACAGAGGTCTCAGACGACGCTGGCAACTTGCGCGCCAGCACGCAACGCTGGGCCATCTTCACGCAAGACGAATGGACTATCAACCCCAATTGGAGTGCGCATGCAGGCATCCGCTATGAAAGTATTCTGACTCAAGGCAGCAACGAAGAGGGCGAGAAGCGCAACAAGAGTGGTGTCCTAACGCCCCTCTTGCATGCTGTTTGGAAACCCATTCCTCAAAGTCGTGATCAAGTTCGAATGAGCCTCACGCGCAGTTACAAAACACCCACCTTGTTCAATCTGGTTGCCAGAACGGCATTGTCCCGCGAAGCCAATAGTCCAACACGTCCCGATCGAATTGGCAATCCTGGCCTGAAGCCTGAATTGGCAACCGGCATTGACATTGCGGTCGAGCGGTATTTGGCAGAGGGCGGTGTCTTGAGTGCCAATTTATTCAGGCGCAACATCAGCGATTTGATTCGCTCCGTCACCAGCGAGCGCTATGACACGGCTTGGGCGCCGGGTCTGCGACGATTCGTTTCTAGTCCTCAAAACGTGGGAGATGCCATCACTCAGGGTCTTGAGTTGGAAGCCAAGTTCAGGTTGAACCAAGTCTGGCAAGCCGCCCCACCCGTAGACGTTCGAAGCAACTTAAGTTTCTTTGACTCTAAGGTCTTGGATGTCATGGGTCCTAACAATCGCTTAGACCAGCAACCTAGCATGACAGCTAACTTAGGGGCTGACTACCGCGTCCGTGCCATTCCTCTTACGCTGGGTGGCAATGTCAATATCAACCCAGACTACACCACGCGTCGAACCGATCAACAATGGGCTTACCAGGGCTCCAAGCGAGTCGTTGATGTTTATGGCCTTTGGAAGTTTTCACCGGCCACGGCTTTGCGTGTGACGGTTAGCAATCTCACACCTCGTGATTACCTCACGGGTACAACGTATATTGGCAATGGTTTCTCAGAAACAGCCAATACCAACACGCGCAATTGGCAAAATGTTCAGGTTCGATTGGAAATGAAAATTTAAAGGACGATGGCCATGACTACCCAAAATGCCGCTTGGTTCGACAGCATGTACAACAACCGGGCATTGGTGGCAGACCATGCTGCTCATTTCGCTCATTGGGCTCAATCCTCCGCAGATGCGCGCGCGGCTTTGAAATGTTCGCTCGACATTGCCTACGGCGATGGCCCCAATGAAAGCTTAGACATCTTTCCAGCCAGCAAGCCCAATGCGCCCGTGATGGTTTTTATTCATGGTGGTTATTGGCGCAGTCTCGACAAAGCCGATCATTCGTTTGTCGCGCCACCTTTGCATGACATGGGGGCATGTGTGGTGGTGGTGAACTATGCTTTGTGCCCTGGCACTGTTGAGAAGCCTGTCACCATTCCTGACATTGCGCTCCAAATGGTCAAGGCCATGGCCTGGACTTGGCAAAACATTGCTCAACATGGCGGCAATCCAAGCAATGTGTCTGTGGCAGGACATTCTGCGGGCGGACATCTGGCTGCCATGCTGTTGGCTTGCGACTGGCAAAGCGTTGACCCTGGTATGCCTGCTCATTGGATTCAAAAGGCGTTGTCTATTTCTGGTTTGTACGATCTCACACCACTGCGCAAAACACCTTTCCTTCAAGACTCACTCAGGCTGACTGCAAAGCACGCACGCATGGCCAGTCCGGCATTTTGGCCTCGGCCTAAGCAGGGAGTTTTGTACACCGTGGCGGGTGGTGATGAGAGTCAAGAATTTTTGCGTCACAACCGTTTGATTCACCAAACCTGGGGTGCGCGTACTGTTCCAATTTGCGAAGAATTGGCGGGCTTGAATCACTTTAGCATCGTGACCGATCTCACCCAAAAAGGCACTCGATTGAATGCCTTGATGAAAGCCTGTTTAGGCCTTTGATTGAAGTCGCTTGATGGCTGACCAAAGCGGTGGCATTAGCAAGCAAATGACCACAACGCTTAGCAAAGTCAATGACATGGGCCGATCCCAGAATACTCGCCAGTGACCTTCGCCAATCGAGAGGGCATTGCGCATTTGTGCTTCGGCCAATGGCCCCAAGATCATGCCCACAATGACTGGGGCTACCGGAAAATCGTAGCGGCGCATGATGGTTCCCAGCAAACCAAAACCATACATGATGAACAAATCAAAGCTGCTTTGGCGCATGCCATAAACGCCCACAGTTGCAAAAATCAAAATGCCGGCATAAAGCTGTGGTTTTGGAATTTGCAACAACTTGACCCACAAGCCCACCAGCGGCAAATTGAGTACCAGCAACATCACATTGCCAATGTAGAGCGAGGCAATCAAGGCCCACACCAAGCTGGAAGAGTTTTGGAACAACTGCGGACCCGCTT
>CAXNGF010000187.1:0-4565 GCA_964201905.1 Limnohabitans sp.
TCTTTTTTAACGGCTTCGCGTTCAATTTGAAGTTGAATCAAGCGCCTGTCCAGCTTGTCAATGACTTCGGGTTTTGAATCAATTTCAATTTTGATTTTGGAGGCCGCCTCGTCAATCAGGTCGATGGCTTTGTCGGGTAAAAATCGATCTGTGATGTAACGATTGCTGAGTTCGGCAGCCGCCACAATGGCAGGATCGGTGATGTCAACGCCATGGTGAATTTCATATTTTTCTTGCAGGCCGCGCAAGATGGCAATGGTGGCCTCCACACTGGGTTCACCCACCAAAATCTTTTGAAAGCGCCGTTCTAGTGCGGCATCTTTTTCAATGTATTTGCGGTATTCGTCCAGGGTGGTAGCGCCTACGCAATGCAACTCACCACGTGCCAAGGCAGGTTTGAGCATATTGCCTGCGTCCATTGCGCCTTCGGCCTTGCCAGCCCCCACCATGGTGTGCAATTCATCAATGAACACGATGGTCTGACCTTCATCTTTGGCCAACTCATTCAGCACTGACTTTAGACGCTCTTCAAATTCACCTCTGAATTTAGCGCCCGCCAGCAAAGATGCCATGTCCAAGGACAAGACCCTCTTGCCTTTTAATGAATCTGGAACCTCGCCCGCCACAATGCGCTGAGCCAAGCCCTCCACAATGGCGGTCTTGCCAACGCCTGGCTCGCCTATGAGCACGGGATTGTTTTTGGTTCTGCGCTGCAAGACCTGAATGGCCCGACGAATTTCATCGTCCCGACCAATCACAGGATCGAGCTTGCCCATGCGAGCGCGCTCGGTTAAGTCCATGCAGTATTTTTTGAGGGACTCGCGCTGGCCTTCTGCGTCAGCGCTGTTCACGCTTTGCCCGCCTCGAACAGCGTCCACGGCTGCTTCTAAACTTTGACGGCTTAAACCTGTAGCCTTGACCGCTCGCGTCAATTCAGACTTGCCATCGGCCAAGGCCAACAAAAAGAGCTCGCTGGCGACAAACGCATCGCCTCTTTTAAGGGATTCTTTTTCGGCGGCCTGCAGCAATTTGACCAATTCAGGCCCGACCTGGACTTGATCTTGGCCCGTGACCTGTGGCAATCGCTCAACCGCGGCACTGGCCGCTGACATCAGGGCTGTCATATTCACCCCGGCCCGCTGAAGCAAGGCCTTAGGGCCATCTTGCTGATGCAACATGGCCAACAAAACGTGAGCGGGGTCAATGTAAGCATGGTCTTTGGCCAAAGCCAAGCTTTGCGCGTCGCCCAGTGCTTCTTGAAATTTAGTGGTTAGTTTGTCCATTCGCATCGAAAACTCCTATTGCTTCGCATTTTGGGCCGGTCAGGCTATTTTTCAAGAGCCAGCGCCAATTGGGCCTGGCCAGCTAACTATGGCCCTAAAATGATTGCATGAACATTCACCAGATGTCGGTCCAATATGACGAACGCCAAGATCGCTTGGCGCTCAGGGTCAGCAACCAAGACAACCAAGAATTCAGGCTCTGGCTCACGCGAGCCATGACGCTGCGCTTGTTGCCGCATCTGCAAGCCTCGGTGGTTCAACTAGAAGCCCGCGACCCTCAAGTCATGGCCACAGACACCACCGCCCAACAAATGCTGGCTGAATTGAAGCGTGAGAATTTTCTGGCGCAAGCCGATTTCTCTACCCCCTTCGTTTCAGAAAACCTCAACCTGCCCCTTGGCGAAACCCCCATGCTGGTCACAGACGTACAGCTCAATTTGCACAACAGCGGCGGCCTGAACTTGTTGTTTCAAGATAAAAGCGGCGACAGCGCCAGCGGTGCATCGTGTGAATTCAATTTACAGGCAGCTCTCTTGCATGGCTTGTTGCACCTCATTGAGCAGTCTCTCAAGAAGGCACAGTGGCAGCAACCCGACTTTTCGCAACGCTCAGAACACGTTGAATCACCTCATTCAGAGCGCCCAAGCTACAGGCACTGAACCGAATTAAAAAAACCTAAGTCACGTTGCGCGATTGAATGCCCCAACGTGCCAGTGCAGCGTCATCAGTTGCTCTTGCATCAACCCACTTCGCGCCATCTGGCGTGGCTTCCTTTTTCCAAAAGGGTGCCTGCGTTTTTAGGTAGTCCATGAGAAATTCACAGGCCTTGAAACTCTCTCCACGGTGCGCAGAAGAGACCGCCACCAAGACAATTTGATCAGCAGGTTTTAATACACCCACGCGGTGAATGACATGGGCTTGGTAGAAGTCAAATCGTTGATGGGCTTCGTCAATCATGGCCTCAATGGCTGACTCGGTCATGCCAGGATAGTGCTCAAGTTCCATCGAGATAATTTGGTCAGCGGCATTGCCCGACAGCATGAGGGTGTCGCGCACAGTGCCCACAAAACTGCAGATAGCACCTCCTCTTAAATCACCTGCCCGAAGCTGATCTAATACTTGTGACACATTGAAGTTTTTGGTTTGAATGACAACGCGTGCGTTCACGTTTCATCCTCCCGTGACAGGTGGAAAAAATGCCAACTCGGCGTTTTCTTGAAGCTGCGCATCTTCATTGACCATGACCTGATTCAAGGCCAAGCGAACAGAACGCTCACGGCCCAAACAAGCGTAGGCACCACCTCGGTTAAGCAATTCATCGCGCACTTGGCCCGCATTGAGTGCTGTGGTGTGAAGCTCTTCTTGCGAATGGCCAATGGCCTCGCGCAATGATGCAAAGAAACGCAAAGTGATCTTCATTGAAGCCACTCAGAGAAAGGGTAGAAATGAACCAAGTCACCAGATTGAATGGCGTTGGAACCTGGGTTGTCAACCAACCCATCGCCCCACACCACCGAAGTTAAAACGCCGGAGCTTTGATTGGGAAACAGGTCTAAGCCACCCTGCGCATTTCGCTTGACACGCAAAAACTCTCTGCGCTTGTCGGGCTTGGGCATGTCAAAGTTAGCCTTCAACTGAAGGGGCTCTGCTTGAACTTTGCGAACACCCTGAAGGGCCAATAGAAAAGGCCTAACCAAAAGTTGAAAAGTAACAAAGCTTGAAACAGGGTTGCCAGGCAATCCCATGAAAAAGGCTGAATGGTCAGAAGCCTGTGATTTTAGAAAACCAAAAGCAAAAGGCTTTCCAGGCTTCATTGAAATTTGCCACAAATTCAAGCCGCCCAATGCTTCGACAGCCGGCTTGACGTGATCCTCTTCACCCACAGAAACCCCGCCGCTCGTCAACACCAAATCGTGGTGCGAAGCAGCATTACGCAAGATAGACAAAGTTGCCTCCAATTTGTCGGGCACGATGCCTAAGTCTGTCACTTCACATCCCAGCCGAACAAGCAAAGCACGCAAGAAAAATCGGTTGTAATTGTAAATAGCACCGGGCCGCATATTCTCAGGTGCAACATCACCTGGCATGACCAATTCATCGCCCGTAGAAAACAAAGCCACTCGCGGTTTCCGCGTGACTTCAAGTTCGGCCAAACCAATGCTGGCGGCCAAACCCAAAGCTGCAGGATCGAGTTGGGTACCTTTGGGCAAAACCACGGCACCTTGGGTGACATCTTCACCACTGCGGCGAATCCATTGCCCCAATACAGGCACCGCATTCACCACAATGACGGGCACACCTGCATCAGCATTTTCAGTTGAGGCCACTTGCGTATCCTCTTGCATGACCACCGCATTGGCACCAACTGGAATGGGGGCGCCTGTAAAAATACGAGCAGCTTCACCTGGGCCCAAAGCATGGCCGTGCTGACCCGCAGGAATGCGTTGCGTGACTTTCAAGCTTGCACCCGAATGCACGACATCTTCAACCCGCACTGCATAGCCATCCATCGAAGAATTGTCTTGCGGTGGCACTTGCAAACCAGACACCAGGTCATGCGATAAAACGCGGCCATCAGCTTCGAATGTGTTGACCTGCTCAGTTTGGGTCAAGACAGAAACCTCTTTCAGAACCAAGCCCAAAGCTTCGTCCAAAGACATTAAAGGGGGTCGCTTGGAGGCCTTGTTGTCGGTCATACGTTCAATCGCAATGCTTCGCAATGTAGGCTTTAACGGCATCGACCGATTTAGGCATGACCAGCACGCGCTTAGGCAAGGCTTCAATGCCTTCAAATTTTGCGGGGCGATCGGGTTCGCGGCCTAAAGCCTCCACCAAGGTGGCAGCAAACTTGATAGGTAAAGCCGTTTCTAGCACCAACATGGGGACACCGGGTTTTGCCAAAGGCACGGCCACCTTCAAACCGTCAGCGGTGTGCGTGTCAACCATGATGTGATTGTCAGCATAAATAGTTTGAATAGTTTGAAGTCGATCGGCATGGGTGCTCTTGCCACTCAGAAAACCAAATTGAGTTTTGGCTTGCGCAAACAGGGGGTCTTGCCCTAAATCAAATTGGCCTGTTTGGTTCAATTGATCGTGGAAAAGATGCTTCACGCGTGCTGCATCGCGATGGAGCAAGTCAAACACAAAGCGTTCAAAGTTGCTGGCCTTGGAGATGTCCATGGAGGGGCTGGATGTCTCATGGGTATCGGCAGAGCCACGCACACGGTAGACACCCGTTCTAAAGAACTCATCGAGCACATCGTTTTCGTTGGTGGCCACAAT
>CAXNGF010000188.1:0-4526 GCA_964201905.1 Limnohabitans sp.
GACTTGGTCACAGAGTCGTTCACGTTGATGGCGCGGAACATCAGTTCGCCCTTTGCGCTCATCTCGTTCAAGCGGTGTACGCCTGTGGTGGTTTCTTCGGTCACGCCAATGATTTGGGCAGACTTGCGGCTGTACCAAGTGCTGTCTTCGGCCAACTTGGCTTTGATGGCGGCAAACAAGCAAGTCTCTTCTTCAGAACCTGGGTTTTCCAACAAAGATGCGTCTGTTTCTGCGCGCTTGCCCAAGTGCATGAGGAGCGTAGCGTCGCCGCCGTCGTCCAAAATCATGTTGGGGCCTTCGCCTTCAGTGCCCTTGGCGCCGAAGTCAAAAATACGGTGGGTGTAGTCCCAGTACTCAGTGAGGTTCTCGCCCTTGACCGCAAACACAGGGGTGCCAGATGCTGCAATGGCCGATGCAGCGTGGTCTTGTGTAGAGTAAATGTTGCAAGAAGCCCAACGCACATTGGCGCCCAAAGCTTGCAGGGTTTCAATCAGCACGGCTGTTTGAATGGTCATGTGCAAGGAACCAGTGACGCGGGCACCCTTCAAAGGTTGTGCTGCGGCAAATTCTTTGCGAATGGCCATCAAACCGGGCATTTCTGTCTCGGCAATTTTGATTTCTTTGCGGCCCCAATCGGCCAAGCCGATGTCGGCAATGACGCAATCGGTGTTGAGAGGCGTGTTTAAACGTGCGTTCATGGTGTGCTCCAAATTAAAGTTTGAAACCACATCTCAGAGGGAAACTCATTTAAAAAGAGCTCATCCCGCTGAAAAGTGGATGAGCGTGGTTGCAAAGTAGGGTTCCGAGCCTCACGTCCTCGCCACTAAATAAAATCTAGTAGGGGCCGCTGCAACGCTCCTCGGAATTGCGCAAATTATACTAGCGGCTTGTCAGGATTCAAAGCCGGACACCCGAATTCCCCCTGGAGCCACATTGACTTACGCCAAAGAAACCCGGCGCCGCCGGACGTTTGCCATCATTTCTCACCCTGACGCGGGTAAAACCACGCTCACAGAAAAGCTCTTGCTGTTCTCGGGCGCCATTCAAATTGCCGGCTCGGTCAAGGCCCGCAAAGCCTCCCGCCACGCCACCTCCGACTGGATGGAAATTGAAAAGCAGCGGGGCATTTCGGTGGCCTCGTCCGTCATGCAAATGTTGTATCGCGACCACGTTATCAATTTGCTAGATACTCCCGGCCACAAAGACTTTAGCGAAGACACCTACCGCGTGCTCACAGCCGTTGACTCGGCCCTGATGGTCATTGACGCGGCCAACGGCGTGGAAGCTCAGACAAGAAGGCTCATTGAAGTGTGCCGCCAGCGCGATACACCCATCATCACCTTCGTCAACAAAATGGACCGCGAAGTGCGCGATCCGTTGGATATTCTTGACGAAGTAGAACGCGAGTTGGGCATGCCCTGCGTGCCCATGACGTGGCCTGTGGGCCAAGGCAAATTGTTTGGCGGCATCATTAATTTGCGCACCAACGCCATGACCGTATTTGAGTCGGGCAGCGAGCGTTTGCCTCAAGACTTTGAAGCCATGCCACTCACGGAAGCCGCCGCATTGCACGCCCGCTTTGGCGCAGAATTTACCACCGCACTCGAGAGCATGGAACTGGCCACCGGCGCCTCACCTACATTTGACAAAGAAGCCTTTTTGGCCGGCAAACAAACCCCCGTGTTCTTTGGCTCTGGCGTGAACAACTTTGGTGTCATGGAAGTGCTCGATGCATTGGTCGACCTTGCACCCCCGCCCCAGTCACGCACCAGCTCCCTTATGGTGAACAAGCAACCCGTGATTAAAGAAGTGCAGCCCGAAGACGCCGCCTTTGCAGGCGTGGTGTTTAAAGTGCAGGCCAACATGGACCCCTCGCACCGCGACCGCATTGCGTTTGTGCGCATGGCCTCGGGCAAATACACCCCCGGCATGAAACTCAAAGTGCAGCGCACGGGTAAAGAATTGCGCCCCACCAGCGTGGTCACCTTTTTAAGCCAACGCCGCGAAGCCGTGGACGAAGCCTATGCGGGCGACATCATTGGCTTTACCACCCACGGCGGTGTGCAGTTAGGCGACACCATTACCGATGGCGCCAACTTGCTGTTCACAGGCCTGCCCTTCTTTGCGCCCGAGCTGTTCATGACCGTCATCTTGAAGAATCCGCTCAGAACCAAACAACTCCAAGCCGGCCTAGACCAGCTGGGCGAAGAAGGCGCCATACAGGTTTTCAAACCCGAAGTGGGCGGGCCCATGTTGCTGGGCGCTGTAGGCCAGTTGCAGTTTGAAGTGGTGCAGCACCGCCTCAAAGCTGAATACGATTGCGACGTCAGACTAGAAGGCTGCCAGTACACCGGCGCGCGTTGGATTACGGCTGATACGCCTGCCGAGTTAAGAGAATTCTTAAACGCCTATCCACAGCGCATGGCCTTGGATGCGGCCAATACATTGGCTTACCTTTGTACCTCGCCCTATGACGTGCGTTTGGCGCAGGAGCGCTTTCCCAAAATTCACTTCCACCCGCTGCGCGAGCATGCGGGATTGGCGTTGGGTTCTGCTGGATAAAGCTCGTCACGCGTCCAATTTATTGGACCCATAATTGGCTGACTTTTCAAGCGGGCCATCAAAAGCTTCTTTGCATTTAAGCGAAATGCAAGTTCTTTCTCTGAAAGTAAATTAGCTTTAGCGTCTGTTTTGTTTGTCATAGCGTCCACTTTAGGCTGAAGCCAAACATATAGCAACACAATTGATTCCAATTTGAATTAGAGTGGTTAACTCATTTACCTCATGAACTGCTAAAGGTTTGACTATGGTCAATAAGCTACAAACTACAAGCACGACCAAAACAACTACCAAGGCTATTCCTAAATTTAAAAGCGAAGCAGCCGAAAGAAAGTTTTGGGAAGATGGAAACAATGATGCAACAGAGTACTTCGAAGTATCCAGAATTAAACCTGCAAATTTTTCGAACCTCAAGCCTTCATCAAAAACTTGAAATGAAGCCCCTATCAACTTGGCCCATCACGGAACGCCAAAAAATCACAGGTGTCTTCACAGACATTGACGACACCCTAACCACCGAAGGTGCCATTACCCCAGACGCACTTCAAGCACTGCACAATTTAAAAGCCGCCGGTCTCATGGTCATCCCGATTACTGGCAGGCCTGTGGGCTGGAGCATTCCTTTTGCGTCCACATGGCCAGTAGACGCCATCGTTGCAGAAAACGGCGCAGTTGCCTTGCTGCACAACCCAGCCACAAAGCAAGTCAAGAAAATCTACCAACAAGACGAAGCCACACGTTCCTACAACTTCTTGCAAATGCAACGCATTGCACAACGAGTTCTGCAAGAAATTCCAGGCACTGTCATGGCTCAAGATTCAGCTGGCCGAGAAACAGACATTGCGTTTGATCACAGTGAGTTCCACAAACTCTCACAAGATCAAATCCAGCAAGTCATTCAACTTCTAAAACAAGAAGGCATGACCGCCACAGTCAGCAGCATCCACATCAACGCCTGGTTTGGCGACCACAACAAATGGCATGGTGCGCAATGGATCTTGAAACAACTCACAGGCAGAGACTTAATTCAAAAGCTAGACCAGTGGGTGTACGTGGGCGACTCCACCAACGATCAGGTGATGTTTGAGCATTTCACACACAGCGTGGGTGTGGCCAACATCAAGCGCTTTGAAAACGATTTAAAGCATTTACCGCAATACATTGCCAACCAAGAACGCGGCGCTGGTTTTGCAGAAGTTGTAAATTTATTGCTTCAAAAGACCAATTAAATGAGAGTCATTGGGTGTGTTATCGGTTGGCAGAAACTACAAAGGTTCTCAACCACTCATCAATAGGGCTTTTGTTAAATTGCCGCTTCTCCAGCATTCCAATCATTTCTGAATAAATCAGTGAAGGTGCTCGACTGAGTTCGTAACCATTGATCCGCAAAAAAACATCTGTGGCAGCAAAAGCAATTCGCTTATTCCCGTCTACAAAAGGGTGGTTGATGGCCAAGCTTTCCATCAATGCTGCAGCTTGCTCAATGGTGTCTTTGTAGTAGCCGGTCTGCGGCCTATAAAGCGCTGCTTCTAAAGCGCCAGGGTCTCTCACTCCGGGCAAGCCCCCGTACTTTTGTATCAGCACGACGTGCATGCCCAGCACATCAGCAGTTGTTAAAAAGTCAGTGGCCACAAATTACTTGGCCAAGTCTTTGTAAAGTGCATCAAACTCATCCAAGCTTGAGGCAAAAGCCGACATGACATGCTGCCGTGGTCTATTCCTTTGCTGGCGCTCCAGATAATCTCTCAAAGCGTCCTCCAGCACGGCTTGAAACTGCCTGCCTTCAGAGGCAGCCAGCTGACGAAAAGCCGCCAATACATCTGGCGAAGCCTGGGATGAAAATTTTTCTCGAGAAAGAGTGCTCATATGTACTACATCATGAAATATCTTGAAGCTTCATGATAAATCAAGTTTAATTTAATTGTCAACGCAAATGACGGGAAACTTCACTCACTTCACCTCCTCAC
>CAXNGF010000189.1:0-4493 GCA_964201905.1 Limnohabitans sp.
AGTTGATCGCCTGTGCCCTTGAAAGGCTCGCAGCCTAACGTGGCCAAGCGATCTTGAGCATCTTTGGCATCCAAGGCCTTGGCCACATCATTTTGAATTTGAAGCAAGATGTTTTTGGGCGTCCCAACGGGCGCAAACATGCCATACCAAGGCGTTGCGCCAAAACCTGGCACCGTCTCTCCAATGGTGGGCGAGTCGGGCAAGGCTGCAAGTCGCTTTTCGTTCACAACCCCCAAGACCTTGAGTTTGCCAGCACGGATAAATGCAATGGACGAAGGCATGCTTTGCACAGAGAGCGGCACTTGGCCACCCACCACATCGGTGGCAGCAGCGGCAGCAGCTTTATAAGGAATGTGCTGAAGCTGAATGTCGGTGGCCTTTTGAAGCATTTCACCAATTAAGTGGTTCAAAGTGCCGTTGCCTGCAGATGCAATCGATAAAGCCCCAGGCTTGGACTTGGCCAAGGCAATGAGTTCTGCCACATTGTTGGCAGGAAAGCTCGGATTGGCAACCAACACATAGCCTGCTCTTGCCAAGGGGGCAATCGGGTCAAAGTCTTTGACAGGATCAAAACCTGTTTTGGCGTACAGGGCCGGGTTGATGACCTGTGCGCTGTCTGCATTGACCAAAAGGGTATAACCATCGTTCTTGGCTTTGGCGGCAAATGCAGTTCCAACATTGCCACCCGCTCCGGGCCGGTTTTCAACAAGCACGGTCTGGCCCCATTGTTCTGACAGCTTTTGAGCAATGACGCGCGCAATGGCGTCATTGGCACCACCGGCTGCCTGAGGTACCACCAAAGTAACTGGGCGCGAAGGAAACTTCTCTTGAGCCAAGGCAAGGCCTGCGAAAGACAGACTGAGAGCCAAGGTGGCAAGCTTCAAAATGGCAAAACGTCGATGGGTCATTGGAAACCTTCAAAAGGAAAAAAAGTAGCGCCTTTTCATTGCTGGAAATTCAAGGCACAAAACGATGCTTTCATTGTTCATCCAAATTTGAAACTCTCCAAGTCGGGTTTGCCATAATGGCGGCACTTCCAATGAAAGGCGTTTTGTGAACGTGAACCCAGTTAGCGCTAAAGAAGCCATGGCCCGCATGTCTGTGCCGATAGGACAAGCCGGTGGCTACAGCGCCATCATTGACGCCAGAAGTGAAGACGAATTCGCCCTTGATCGTTTGCCAGGTGCAGTCAATTGGCCTTCACTGAACAACGAGCAACGCATCGAGATTGGCACCCTTTACAAACAGGTGGGCCCGTTTGAGGCTAAGAAAAAAGGCGCGGCATTGGTAGCGGCCAACATTGCTCGACACATTGAAGCGCATGTCATTGACTTGCCAAAAAACTGGCAGCCCCTGGTGTATTGCTGGCGCGGGGGAAAACGCAGCGGTTCCTTGGCGCTTATCTTGGGGCAAATTGGCTTCAAAGTGGCCATCATTGAAGGGGGCTATAAAAGCTTTCGAAGCGAATTGGTTACCGCTATTCCACCCTTGGCTGAACGTATCCAGTGGCGCGTCATTTGTGGCCCCACGGGCTCTGGCAAAACAAGGCTTCTGCATTGTTTGCAGACCCAAGGTGCACAAGTTTTAGATTTAGAAGGCTTGGCCAACCACAGGAGTTCGGTCTTGGGTTTTATTCCCGGAGAACAGCAACCTAGTCAAAAGAGATTTGACACTCTGGTTTGGGATGCACTTCGCAAAATGGACCCGTCCAAACCCGTCTACGTGGAATCTGAAAGCCGCAAGGTGGGCAACCTTGCAGTGCCCGAATCACTGATAGTGGCTGTCCGTTCAGGACTGTGCTACCAGCTCGAGTTGTCAGACGACGAACGCGTGAAATTGTTGCTGGAAGATTACGACTTTTTTGTCAAAGACCCTACTCTGTTTGCCACGCGATTGGATGCGCTGGTGGCCATTAGAGGGAAGCAGCAGGTTCAATCATGGCAATCCCACATTGAGCAAGGGCAGATTGACGTCGTTGTGCAAGAACTCCTAACGCTGCACTACGACCCAACCTATTTTGCTTCCATGAAACGGAATTTTTCTGACATAGAAAATGCCAAAACTTTAACGGCTCACAGCAGATCGAATGACTGCCTTTCAGCCATCGCCAAAGAACTCGTGTTGGCTTGAGCCACATCAACTTGATTGCTACATTTAGAAAATTTAAAACATGCCTCATCAACCCGCCTCCTCCGCCCTGGCCAGATTCCGAGTCATCGACCTGACTCAAGTCAGAGCTGGTCCCACTGCTTGTCGGCAATTGGCCGATTGGGGTGCCGATGTGGTTCAAGTGCAAATGCCTGAACACATGCGCGGCGATGACACCTTGGGCGGTCAAGAAGGATCAGACTACCAATATACCCACCGAAACAAACGCTCCATCACCCTCAATTTGAAAGAGCCGGAAGGCATTCAATTGTTGAAGAAGTTAATTGACAAAGCTGACGTGGTGGTTGAAAACTTCAGGCCCGATGTGAAGTTTCGATTGGGCATTGATTACGAAACTTTGAAAGTCAGCAATCCCGGGCTGGTCTACGCCAGCATTTCGGGTTTTGGTCAAACAGGCCCTTTGGCCACCAGACCAGGCTTCGACCAAATTGCGCAAGGCATGGGCGGCTTGATGTCGGTCACTGGCTTGGCCGAGCAAGGCCCTATGCGTGTAGGCATTCCCATTGCTGACTTGTGTGCCGGCATTTTTGCGGCACAAGGCATTTTGGTAGCTTTGCTAGAGCGCGAAAAATCGGGACAAGGCCAGTGGCTTCACACCTCTTTATTGGAGTCCATGGTTTACATGATGGACTTCCAAACTTCCAGATGGTTAATTGATCATGAAGTAGCCACCCAAGCAGGCAATTTTCATCCCACCAGCATTCCCACAGGCGTTTACAAGGCACTCGATGGTTACATGAACATTGCCGTCTTTGGTTCCAAAATTTGGGAACGCTTCTGCGATATTTTGGAAGCACCCCAATGGGTCACCGACCCGCGCTATCAAGACAAGCCTAGCCGCTCTGTGAACCGAGATGCACTGAACAGGGAAATCAACGAGCGCTTGGCCAAAAAAGAGTGTGCCTATTGGATTGAAAAGCTCAATGAAGGCGGCGTGGCATGTGGTTTGATTAACAGCATGGACCAAGTTTTTGAAGAGCCCCAAATTAAGCATCTCAATATGGTGAAAGATGTGGTGTCAAAACACCAAGGACCGCAGCGCATGGTGGGCCAGCCCGTGCAGCTTGAGCGAACACCAAGCACAATCGCTAGATCGGCACCGCGCCGTGGCGAGCACACCGAAGAAATACTCAAAGAAATTGGTGTTCAAGCTGAAGACTTAACGCGCTTGAAATCCACTGGAGTTTATTAATGAGTGAAGTTACCTACACATCGCCTACCGAACGGGTGGAAACCTGGTTGGACCAAACCACCCTGCACATTAGATTTAACAATGTGGCAAAACACAACGCATTGTCGGTTGACATGTGGGAGGCAGTGCCTATTTTGTTGGCCCAAGCAGAGTCAGACCAGCGCGTTCGACTGGTTGTGTTTTCGGGTGCTGGCGAAAAAGCCTTTGTATCGGGTGCTGATATTTCTCAATTTGAAGACATGCGCGCTGCCAAAGAAGCCGTCACCCGCTATGAGCACATGGCCGAGGCAGCACTCATGAGCATCTACAACTTTCCCAAACCTACGCTGGCTTGTATTAAGGGGTATTGCATTGGTGGTGGCATCAACGTGGCCATCAGTTGCGACATGCGCATTGCAGCCAGCGATGCCGTATTTTCTGTGCCTGCTGCCAAACTAGGGCTTGGCTACCGTTATTCAGCCATGAAGAATTTGATCGACCTCATTGGCCCTGGTGCGGCCAAAGATTTATTTTTCACAGCCAGAAGAGTTGATGCACAAGAGGCCCTGCAGCTTGGTCTGGTTAGCCGAATCTGCGCACCAGTTCAATTGGCAGAGCTTCTGAATGAATACACTTCAGCCTTGGCCCACAACGCACCCATCACCATTGCTGCGGCCAAGGCCATTACCCGAGAAATTTTAAAACCATCGCCCGAGCTTGACATGGCGCTTTGCCAACAACTCATTCGCAACTGCTTCGACTCAGCCGATTACGCTGAAGGTCGAAAAGCTTTTATGGAAAAACGCAAACCTGTCTTTAAAGGTCAATGAACATGAAGTCATATTGGATGCATGTTGGGGATGTGCCCAACCCCATTGAATTGAGAGATGTCCCCATTCCTGTGCCTGGCCCTAGCCAAGCACTGGTCAAAATTCATGCGGCCGGATTGAACCGCGGAGAATTTATCAAAGGGCACGGCCTGCATGGCAGTCATGGCGCCAAAGCCATCGGCATGGAAGGTGCTGGCGAAATTACAGCACTCGGTGACCAAGTCACTGCGGTCACTGGTCTCAAATTAGGCGATCGCGTCATGGCCAGGTGCGCTGCCACCTTTGCCGAATATGCACTCATGGACGTCAGAGAAATGATGCCT
>CAXNGF010000190.1:0-4475 GCA_964201905.1 Limnohabitans sp.
CATTGACACCGAGATTCATGCCTCTGGTGGGCTGCCCAATCGCGTCAAAGACTTAGAGCATTTGGTACCGGCCAAACGCGGCGGAAGCGCCATGGAAGTTGCACAGGCCATTGTGTGGTTGCTGTCTGATGAAGCCAGCTACACCACCATGAGCTTGGTCGATGTCTCGGGGGGTCGTTAATGTCATCAGAGGGCGCACGCACCATTCTCTATTACTGGGAAGACCTGCAACCGGGCAGTGAACGAGATTTGGGTACCATCACGCCCACTCGCGAAGAGATCATTGCATTTGCAAGCCAGTTCGACCCCCAAGCATTTCACTTAGACGATGAGGCCGCCAAGGCGTCTATTTTTGGTGGGCTTTGCGCCAGTGGTTGGCACACCTGCTCCATGGCGATGCGTTTGATGGTCACCAACTTTTTGCAAGACGCTGCCAGCTTGGGATCGCCGGGCTTGGAAAATTTGCAATGGAAAAAACCTGTCATGCCCAATGACACCCTGCACTTAAAACACAAAATATTGGCGTCAAGGGCCATGCGCTCCAAGCCCGATGTGGGGCTGGTGCGAACTCAGTGGGAAATGCACAACCAGCATGGTGACTGCGTTCTCCGCATGGAAGGCTGGGGCATGTTCAGGCGCCGTCACCCAGCCACCGTCTCTGCCAGCAACGATTAACATTCATACTCACACACCTTTTAGGCCATTAGGATTTTTCATGACTGCCACCGCCATCGCTCATTTCATTTCAGGTCATAAAGTCTCGGGCTCCTCTTCCCGTGCACAAGACGTTTTCAATCCAGCCACGGGTGCAGTCACAGGCCGCGTGAATTTAGCCAACACACAAGATGTTGATCAAGCTGTCGCTGCCGCTCAAGCTGCGTTTCCAGCTTGGGCCGACACACCGCCATTGCGACGCGCACGCGTGATGTTCAAGTTTCTGGAGTTGCTCAACCAGCACAAAGACACCTTGGCTCACATGATCACTGCCGAACACGGCAAGGTCTTCACAGATGCGCAAGGCGAAGTCTCTCGCGGCATCGACATTGTGGAGTTCGCATGCGGTATCCCGCAATTGCTCAAAGGGGACTTTACAGACCAAGTCTCAACCGGTATCGACAACTGGACATTGCGCCAGCCTTTGGGCGTTGTCGCGGGCGTCACCCCTTTTAACTTTCCAGTCATGGTGCCCATGTGGATGTTTCCGGTGGCCATTGCCTGTGGCAACAGCTTTGTTTTAAAGCCAAGCCCATTGGACCCCAGCCCCAGCTTGTTCATGGCAGAGCTTCTGCACCAAGCTGGCCTGCCCAGTGGTGTTTTCAACGTGGTGCAAGGTGACAAGGAGGCTGTCGATGCGTTGGTGGCCCACCCCGATGTCAAGGCCGTGAGTTTTGTTGGCTCTACACCCATTGCCAACAGCCTGTATGAAAACGGTGCACACCATGGTAAACGTGTGCAAGCCTTGGGCGGCGCCAAGAACCACATGGTCGTCATGCCTGACGCCGACATTGACCAAGCCGTCGATGCGCTCATGGGCGCCGCATATGGTTCGGCCGGTGAGCGCTGCATGGCCATCAGCGTGGCCGTCTTGGTGGGCGATGTGGCCGAAAGACTCATGCCCTTGTTGCTCGAGAAAACACGCGCACTCAAAGTGCTAAACGGCACCAACTTGGCGGCAGAGATGGGCCCCATTGTCACAGCAGCTGCCAAACAACGCATCACCGGTTACATCGATGCTGGTGTGGCTGAAGGTGCACAATTGTTGGTCGATGGTCGTCAATTTGATGGCGCCAAAGCGGGCGAAGGCTGCGACAAGGGCTTCTGGTTAGGCGGCACCTTGTTTGACCATGTTAAAACCGACATGAAAATTTACAAAGAAGAAATTTTTGGCCCTGTCTTGTCCTGCGTTCGCGTGAAAGATTTTGGCGAAGCAGTTCAAATTATCAACGACCATGAGTTTGGCAATGGGGTGAGTTGCTTCACCCGCGATGGCAATCTGGCGCGCGAATTCTCACGCCGAATTCAAGTGGGTATGGTTGGTATCAATGTGCCCATTCCCGTGCCCATGGCATGGCATGGTTTTGGCGGATGGAAGCGCAGTTTGTTTGGCGACATGCATGCGTATGGTGAAGAAGGTGTGCGCTTTTACACCAAGCAAAAATCGATCATGCAGCGTTGGCCAGAGAGCATCGGCAAGGGTGCCGAGTTTGTCATGCCGACCTCAAAGTAAGCCAGATTTTTCCCATTTCGGAGCGCCATGAACGACAGCACTTTTGACTACATCATCGTCGGCGCTGGCACTGCGGGGTGTCTGTTGGCAAATCGCTTATCGAGCGACGCCAGCAAACGTGTTTTGCTCATCGAGGCCGGCAAGCGAGATGATTACCACTGGATACACATACCTGTTGGTTATTTGTATTGCATTGGCAATCCACGCACCGACTGGCTGTACGAAACGGAAGCGGCAGAAGGCTTGAACGGCAGAACGCTGCGCTACCCCAGAGGCAAAGTGTTGGGCGGGTGCAGCAGCATCAATGGCATGATTTACATGCGCGGGCAATCTCGCGATTACGACCAATGGGCCAGCATCACCGGCGACACTCAATGGCGCTGGGACCAATGCTTGCCCTACTTTCAACTGCACGAAGACCACCACCAAGGCGCCACTGAAACACACGGCGCGCATGGCGTCGCTGGCGCCTTGTTAAACCCAAAACGCCACGGCGATGCCGCTTCGGCCGAGTACTTCAGAATTCTCAAAGCGCGGCAAGCGGGTGGTGAGTGGCGTGTCGAGAAACAGCGTTTAAGTTGGGACGTCTTGGATGCATTTTCAAAAGCCGCGCAGCAAGCTGGCGTGCCTTCGTCAACTGACTTCAATCGCGGCAACAATGAAGGCGTGGGCTATTTTGAAGTGAATCAAAAAAGCGGCTGGCGCTGGAACACCGCGCAAGCATTTCTAAGACCCACTTGCTATGCGCGCCCCAACTTTGAGCTTTGGACGCAAGCTCAGGCCGCCAGTCTGGTCATTGAAACAGATGCAGATGGCGGCAAGCGCTGTACCGGCGTCAAGGTGTGGGACGGCCATCAACTGGTCACCGCCACAGCCACACGCGAAGTGGCACTCAGCGCAGGCAGCATCGGCTCTGCTCAAATTTTGCAACTGTCTGGCATTGGGGCTGCCAACAGTTTGAAACAAAACGGTGTGCAAGTGACGCACGACTTGCCCGGCGTTGGCGCCAATTTACAAGACCATTTGCAAATTCGCTCTGTCTACAAAGTCAAGAATGCCAAAACACTGAACACCTTGGCCAACAGTTGGTGGGGCAAAGCAAAGATTGGTTTGGAATATGCCATGTCTCGGTCTGGCCCCATGAGCATGGCACCCAGCCAATTGGGCGCCTTCACCAAAAGCGATCCAAGTCGTGAATGGGCCAATATTCAATACCATGTGCAGCCTTTAAGTTTGGACGCATTTGGTGAGCCTTTGCACAACTTTCCCGCCATCACCGCCAGCGTTTGTAATTTGAATCCAAGCAGCCGAGGCAGCGTGACCTTAAAGAGTCCCGATTTCAATGTGCCGCCCGCCATTGCGCCCAATTATTTAAGCACCGAGGAAGACCGAAAAGTGGCGGCAGACAGTCTGCGTGTCACTCGGCGCATCATGTCGCAACCCGCTATGGCCGCCTTTGAACCTGAGGAGTTCAGGCCTGGGGTTCAATACCAATCGGATGAAGAATTGGCCAAGCTGGCAGGCGACATTGCCAGCACCATCTTTCACCCTGTTGGCACTACGCGCATGGGCCGCGAAGACGACCCCATGGCTGTGGTCAACAGCCAATTGCAAGTTCGCGGCATTCGCGGCTTGAGGGTGGTTGATGCAGGCGTCATGCCAAACATCACCAGCGGCAACACCAACAGCCCCACCCTCATGATTGCTGAAAAGGCGGCGCACTGGATGGCCAAAGATGCACAGGGGTTTGCCACGGGAAATCCCTGATGGCAATGTCTGATGCAGCCTTGTACATTTCATTCACTCGATGAACTGCTGTTTGGGTTCGTTTTGAGGGCAGAGGAGACACCCAAACTAATCGAACATAAACATCCTAAACGAGATGTGACTTTTTACAAGCGTCGCGAAAGCGGCGCTTTTTTTTGATGGAAATACTCCTCGTCTCCCTGGCTTCCTTGTTTGCCGGCATGGTTGACGCCATCGTGGGTGGCGGTGGTCTGATTTTGATCCCAGCCCTGTTTGCAATCTTTCCCACTGCGCCACCGGCCACCTTGGTTGGCACCAACAAAAGCGCGGCCATTTGGGGCACGGCATTTTCAACCTATCAATTCAGCAAAAAAGTTGAGATGCGTTGGGCTGCTTTGTTTCCAGCAGCAGCAGCAGGCCTTCTAGGCTCGGTGTGTGGTGCATGGACCGTGACTCAAGTAGACCCCAGCTTTTTGCGCAAAGGTTTGCCATTTTTGCTTTT
>CAXNGF010000191.1:0-4447 GCA_964201905.1 Limnohabitans sp.
ATCGCCATGCTTTTCCAAGCTGGCTCTGATTCGCCTGATATCACAAAGATCGGTACCGATGCCGTAAATCATGTTGGAAGCCTGTTCCTTCAATACAAAAATAAATTGACCAAGGCATTGATCAACCGCCCAAGGCTTTTAAATAGCCCTGAACTGTCGCGGCATATCCCATCTCCAGAGCGTCAGCAATCAGTGCGTGGCCAATGGAGACCTCCAACAAACCCGGCACAGATTGTGCAAATTTAGGCAGGTTTTCTTGATTCAAATCGTGTCCGGCATTGACACCCAAGCCTTGCTCAATGGCTGCTCTAGCCGTCATGACGTACTGCGCCAAACAGCCATCGTTTGTCGGTGTGCCAAAGCTTGCAGCGTAGGGTTCGGTGTACAACTCCACGCGATCCGCACCAATTTGTTTTACAAAAACCATTTGCTTGGGCTCGGGGTCCATGAACAAGCTGACGCGAACGCCTAAGGACTTGCATTCCTCAATCAAGGGCTTCAATGAGTCTGCATCTTTGGGAAATGACCAGCCATGATCGCTGGTGAGTTGACCCTCACTGTCAGGTACGAAGGTCACTTGGTGAGGCCGGAAGGTACGCACAAAATCCATCAACTGGTGAAACGGATTGCCCTCAATATTGAATTCCCTGTCTGGCCAGCGCTTCATCAAATCGGCCAAGTCAAGCACGTCGGAGGCACGAATGTGACGCTCATCGGGGCGAGGGTGAATGGTAATACCCTGTGCGCCAGCTTCCAGACACAGTTGAGCTGCTTTCAAGACACTGGGAATACCCAAGTGACGTGAATTGCGCAGCAAGGCCACTTTATTGACATTGACGGACAGCGCCGTTGTGGAATGAGGGGTCATGAAGGTCTCACAAACTTTGAATGTCGATCATCATTTGACGGGTCTTTAAAGTACCGACACCACAATGGTAATTGAGTAAAGTGCGAAGTTGGGTGCGAAGTGGCGTCAACATGTCTAAGCTCAAACGAAGCGTGTCTGTAAAAGGGGATGCGCCATCCAACGCGCTTTGAAGCGCCAGCCATTGATTGCCGTTCAAAGCGTGGCGATCATCGCGGTGCGCCAATCGCAGGCCCCCTTCAGGCACCAAGCAATAGTCTCTTGCTTCATCCAAATCTGACATGGTGAGGGTCTGAGAATTCAAACTGGGCAGAAGTCCAATTTCACGAAGCAACAGCAGTTCAAAGACTCGAAGAGACGCTTGCAGCAATTCACCCGGCTCTGTAGCCATCACCCGCACTGTCGCAGCATAGGCATCAAACAACGATGGATGAGGGTCCTCGCGGGCCAAAAGGCGCAACAAGAGCTCATTCAGGTAATACCCCGAAAGCAGAGCATCACCAGTTGGCATCACATGGCCACCCATCCACTCCACTGATTTCAAGGTTCGAATGTCGGCATCGCCACCGTAAGCAATTTGAATGGCTTGGAGTGGCAACAAAACAGGCCGGAAAGAAGAACTTGGTTTTTTGGCGCCCTTGGCCACCAAGGCAATGCGGCCATGGTGCCGAGTGAACACTTCCAAGATGAGGCTAGATTCGCTCCAGTCGTAGCGGTGCAGCACATAGGCAGGCTCATCCGAAATTCGTTTCAAGACAGCGGCCATGGGCTGCGCTTTTACTCGTAACCGAAGGAGCGAACGCGCGCTTCGTCGTCGGCCCAGCCTGAGCGAACCTTGACCCACAACTCAATAAAGACTTTGGCATCCATGAGCTTTTCAAGCTCCTGCCGAGCTTCGGTGCCAATCCGTTTGAGGCGCTCACCTTTGTCGCCAATGACCATGGCTTTATGGCCCTCGCGCTCTACCACAATGGTGGCGGCAATGCGAATCATGCGATTGGAGGCCCGGCTGGGTTCCTCCTCGAATTTATCAATCACCACGGTGGAGGTGTAAGGTAATTCGTCCCCCGTAAAACGAAACAATTTTTCGCGAACAATTTCACTGGCCAAAAACTTTTCACTTCGGTCGGTCAGCTCATCTTCGCCGTAAGTCCATGCTTGTTCAGGCAAGTACTTCTCGCAATAGCCCATCAGACGTTCAATGTCTTTGGCGTTTTTAGCCGACATGGGTACAAATTCGGTGAACGGATGACGCTCTTGCATCTCTTTAAGCCAAGGGGCCAAGTCTTCTCGTCGGTTGACGGTGTCCAATTTATTGGCAATCAACAAAACAGGCACATCGGGTTTGAGCAGGGCCAGTACTTTGGCGTCTGCAGTATTGAACATGCCTGCTTCCACCACAAACAGAACCAAATCTACATCACCCACCGCACCGAGCACTGTCTTGTTCAAAGATTTGTTAAGCGCCGTGTTGTGCCGCGTTTGAAACCCTGGCGTGTCAACAAACACATATTGGGTTGCACCTTCAGTGCGAATGCCCGTAATGCGGGGACGCGTGGTTTGTGCTTTGCGCGAAGTGATGCTGATTTTTTGGCCCACAAGGGCATTCAGCAAAGTCGATTTACCCACATTGGGCTTGCCAACAATGGCAACCAAACCGCAACGTTGAGCGGGGTTGGTTTCTGTGTTCATCCGCGTGCCTTGACTTTCAAAATTTCAAGCATGGCGGCTGCCGCGGCTTGTTCACCTGCACGTCGCGAGGGGCCGCTTCCGTGCTGTGAGAGACTGAGTTCGGGAATGTCGCAAGCAACATCAAAAATTTGTCGGTGTGCAGCGCCCGATGTGGTGACCACAGAATACTGAGGGAGCTGCAATTTTCGGCCTTGAAGCCATTCTTGCAATTCTGTTTTGGGGTCTTTGGCAGCTGCCTGCATTTGAGGATTGATTTCAACATTTTGAAACAATCGGTGTACCAATTGTTCTGCAGTTTCATAACCTGCATCTAAGAAAACAGCACCGATCAGGGCTTCCAAGGTATCGGCCAAAATAGAGGGTCGACGCTGCCCACCCGATTTCATTTCACCTTCGCCCAACTTAAGACAAATTGGAATTTGAAGCGTGAGCGCCAATTGATGCAGTGTTTCTTGCTTGACCAAATTGGCTCTGACGCGAGACAAATCACCCTCGGGTAGATCACTCAGTTGGGCGTAAAGCAGATGGGCAACGGCTAGATTTAAAACTGAATCACCTAAAAATTCGAGTCGCTCGTTGTGATCCGCGGAAAAACTGCGATGCGTCACCGCCCTCTCCAGCAAACTCGCATCTTTGAAGTTGTGCTGAAGGCGAACTTGCAATTGACTGAGATCGTCGTTCAAACGTTTAGCCCGACAGTGAATTTAAAAAGTGGCAATTTCAATGGATGTGGCTTTGTTAAAGAAAAAGGCTCAGTTGAATGAGCCAATCCGACCCAGGTTTCCAAAATTCATCCAAACAAAAAAAGCCCGGCCGACGATGTTGGCGTCGGGTACAAAACCCCAATAGCGTGAATCAAGAGAATTGTCTCGATTGTCGCCCATCATGAAGTAATGTCCTTCAGGTACCTTGCAAACGACACCTTCTACTGTGTAGTTGCACTGATCTTTGTAGGCAAAATCTTCTGCGCCTGGAATGAAGCCTGGACGCTCATCATCCACAATCAAATTGTGCGGCTTGCTACCCAATTTTTCCTGTGATTGTTTGAAGTAGCGCATGACGGACTCGTCAAAAAACTCTGGCAAGCCCTCAGTTGGCACAGGCTGCCCATTGATGGTGAGTTTTTTGTTCAAGTAGGCAACTTGGTCACCCGGAATACCAACCACACGCTTGATGTAATCTACGCTGGGGCGCGGAGGGTAACGAAATACCATGACATCACCGCGCGCGACGGGCGTACCTTGCGTCAATTTGAGGTTGGCTACTGGCAAACGAATGCCATATTGAAACTTGTTCACCAAAATTAAGTCGCCAACCCACAAAGTTGGAATCATGGAGCCGGATGGAATTTTGAATGGTTCAAATAAAAATGAGCGCAGCACAAAAACGAACAAAATAACGGGGAACAGGCCTGCTGTCCAATCTAGCCACCAAGGCTGCATCAGAAGTCGATCGCGCGCTTCACCCGTGTCGGTGTCTTGACGATCAATGCCCATTTGGGACAATTCTTTTTTGCGCTTGGCTTTGTCTTGGTCCAGTTGTTCGACTGCCTTAAGTCGCTGCGGCCAAAAATAATACTTTTCAGCCAGCCAATAAACACCTGAAATGATGACCGCCATCAGCATGAGCAAAGCAAAATTGCCTTCGATCATGCCGAGATACCAAGAAATAGCATAACCACAAAATGCGGCTAGCAAAAAACCAGTTATGACTTCCATTAATCTTCCACCTGCAAAATAGCCAAGAATGCCTCTTGCGGCACCTCAACTGAGCCAATTTGTTTCATTCGTTTTTTACCCGCTTTTTGTTTCTCAAGCAATTTGCGCTTACGCGAGATGTCGCCACCATAGCACTTGGCCAGCACGTTTTTAC
This sequence comes from Limnohabitans sp., assembly GCA_964201905.1. Taxonomy (GTDB): domain Bacteria; phylum Pseudomonadota; class Gammaproteobacteria; order Burkholderiales; family Burkholderiaceae_C; genus Limnohabitans_A. The sequence goes on from CAXNGF010000191.1 coordinate 4,430, forward strand.
GCAAGGCTTTGACCGTTT